>JAEULC010000355.1 GCA_016792605.1 Rhodospirillales bacterium | reverse complement strand
CTTGACGTCGAGCGCGCCCTTGTCGTCGGTCAGCGCCTTCACCGCCGCCTGGGTGCGCTTCACATGGCCGCCATGGTCCGCGCCCCACACGTCGATCATCTCGGCGAAGCCGCGCCGGTACTTGTCGAAGTGGTTGGCGATATCGCTGGCGAAGTAGGTCCAGGTGCCGTCGGACTTCTTCAGCGCATGGTCGCTGCTGTCGCCATACGCGGTGGCGCGGAACAGGGTCTGGGGCCGCGGTTCCCAGTCCTCGGGCTTGTGACCTTTCGGGGGCTCGAGCGTGCCGACATAGATCAGGTCGCGGCGCTGGAGCTCGGCGAGCGCGCCGTCGACCGCCCCGCCCTTCACCAGCCCGTCCTCCGACGTGAACACGTCGTGATGCACGCCGAGCGTCGCCAGGTCCTCGCGGATGAGGTTCATCATCGCGTCGACGGCGTAGGCGCGCAGCGGCTGCAGCCACTCGCTCTCGGGCTTGCCGAGCCACTTCCTGCCGTCGCGCGCAGCGAGTGCCGCGCCGACGGGCTTCAGGTACTCGCCCGGATAGGCGCCCTCGGGGATCGGGCCGATATCCTCGCCGAGCGCCTCGCGGTAGCGCAGATGCACCGAGCGCGCGAGCGTGTCGACCTGGGTGCCGGCGTCGTTGATGTAGTACTCGCGCGCGACGGCGAACCCGGCCTTGTGCAGCAGCGAGGCGAGCGCGTCGCCATAGACCGTGCCGCGCGCGTGGCCGACATGCAGCGGCCCGGTCGGGTTGGCCGAGACATACTCGACATTGACCTTCTGCTTCTGGCCGAGATCGCTGTCGCCGTAGGCGGGACCGGCCAGCAGCATCGCCTTGAGCTCGGCGCGCCAGACCTGGTCCTTGAGCTTGATGTTGATGAAGCCCGGCCCGGCGATGTCGGCCGCCGTCACGTCGGGATGCGCCTTCAGCCGTGCCACCAGCTTTTCGGCAATGGCGCGCGGCGGCATCGACGCCGGCTTGGCCAGGATCATCGCGGCGTTGGTCGCCATGTCGCCATGGCTCGGGTCGCGCGGCGGCTCGACCGTCACGCGCGCGCAGTCCAGCCCCTTGGGCAGGCCGCCGGCCTGGGCCTCGGCGTCGATCGCCGCAAGAATCTCGGTGCGAAATTGCTTGAAGACGTTCATCGAATACGAAGTCAGTTCCGGGCGTAAGGGTTGAACAGGCGCTCGTGCTCCTCGAGCGCGAAGCGGTCGGTCATGCCGGCGATATAGTCGGCGACGACGCGCGCGGTTTGCGCGGTCGCGGCGCCATCGGTCAGCACGCGCCATTCGGTCGGCAGGGTGCTGGGCTCGGCCAGGAACAGGCCGAACATGTCGCCGACCACGCGGCGCGCCTTGCTGGTCATGCGGTTGACCCGGTAGTGGCGGTACATGCGCTCGAACAGGAAGGCCTTCAGGGCCTTGTCGTTGGCGCGCATCTCCGGCGAGAAGGCGACGACCGGCCCGTCCGCGCGCCGTATATCGTCGGCGGATTGTGGCTTCAGCGTGGCGAGGCGGCGGTTGGTTTCGGCCAGGAGGTCCTCGACCATCAGCCCGATCATCGCCCTGACCGCCTCGAAGATCAGCCGCGAGCGCTCCAGCCCGGGGTAGCGCCGCTGCAGGTCGGCGAAGACCGGGCCGACCAGCGGCACGTCGGCCAGATCGGCGACCTCGAACAGCCCGGCACGCAGGCCATCGTCGATATCGTGGTTGTTGTAGGCGATGTCGTCGGCCAGCGCCGCCACCTGCGCCTCGGCCGAGGGCCAGGTGCCCAGTTCCAGGTCGTGCTCGGCCGTGTAGGCCTTGATCGAGGGCGGCGGGTCCTTCAGCGGCCCGTTGTGCTTCACCACCCCTTCCAGCGTGTCCCAGCAGAGGTTCAGCCCGTCGAAATCGGCGTAGCGCCGCTCGAGCTGGGTCAGGATGCGCAGTGCCTGGTCGTTGTGGTCGAACCCGCCATAGGGCGCCATCGCCGCGTCCAGCGCGTCCTCGCCGGAATGGCCGAAGGGCGTGTGGCCGAGGTCGTGCGCCAGCGCCAGGGCCTCGGCCAGGTCCTCGTCCAGCCCCAGGGTGCGGCTGACCGTCCGGGCGATCTGCGCCACCTCGAGGCTGTGGGTCAGCCGGGTCCGGTAGTAGTCGCCTTCGTGGTACACAAACACCTGGGTCTTGTATTTCAGCCGCCGGAAGGCTGCGGAATGGATGATCCGGTCGCGATCGCGCTGAAAGGCGGAGCGCATGCGGCTTTCCGGCTCCTCGTACCGGCGGCCGCGACTTTGCTCCGCCCGGCACGCAAAAACCGCGAGATTCAGTAGGGCGGGCATGAATCGCACACTACCCGTATGTGGAAACCGGGGCAACCCGCCGATTAGTAGGATTCGGCCGTTTTTCGCCCTTCTGGCGGCGGTTTTCGGCCTGATCGCGGCTCCCGTCCCCGCCCTGGCCCAGGAAAGCCTCCGCTTCGACAGCCTGGACGCCGACATCGCCGACGGAAAGCCGACCGGGATCGAGGCGCGGCTCTACAAGCCTGCCGGGAGCGGCCCCTTCCCCGCCATCGTGGCGATGCATGGCTGCAGCGGGCGCGACTGGACGGACGGGCGCATGAGCAGCCTCTACCGCGACTGGGCGGCCCGGCTGACCGGGTTGGGTTTCGTGGTGCTGTTTCCCGACAGCTTCAAGCCACGCGGAGTGGAGGAGGTCTGTACCAGGCAGCCGCAGCCGGTGACGCCGTTCCGCCAGCGCCCGCGCGACGCCCATGGCGCGCTCGCCTGGCTGGCTGCCCAGCCCTATGTCCGCGCCGACCGGGTGTTCCTGATCGGATGGTCGCATGGCGGCAGCACGGTGTTGAACAGCCTGGACGCGGGCAGCCGCGCCCCGCCACGCGCACCGGGCAACCTCGCCTTCCGGGCGGCGATCGCCTTCTATCCGGGCTGCCTAAGCCCGTCGCGGCGCCGGGACTGGACTGCCGCCGCCCCGCTGCTGATCCTGATCGGGGAACTGGACGATTGGACCCCGGCCGCCCCCTGCGAGGCCCTGGCCAGCCGCGCCAGGGGTGCCGGCCAGCCGGTCGAGCTGGTGACCTATCCCGGCGCCTACCACAGCTTCGACGCGGTCCAGGGCCAGCTCCGGCAGCGCACGGACGTGGGCTCGAAGCCCGGGGGCAGCGTCACCCTGGGGCCGGAGCCCGTGGCCCGCGAGGACGCACGGCGCCGGGTGGCGGCCTTCCTGCTGCAGCATGCCGGGCCTTAGGGCCCGGCGACCGGGGGTTTGACATCCCGGGTTTAATTCCTACATTTCCACTTGGATATTTCCGGGAGCCAATGCCCATGCCCGACACGCCCGTCCCCAGCACTGCCCCTGCCGGCACCTTCGGCATGAGCGAGAGCGCGGCCAACCGGATCGCCTGGCTGATGAGCCAGGAGGAACACAAGGGCCTGATGCTGCGGATCTCGGTCTCGGGCGGCGGCTGCTCGGGCTTCCAGTACGGCTTCGCCTTCGACGACCAGGTCAACGACGGCGACAAGCTGTTCGAGCGCAACGGCGCCAAGGTCGTGGTCGACGAAACCTCGCTCGAGCTCCTGGGCGGCGCCGAGATCGACTATGTCGAGGACCTCGTCGGCGCCTCGTTCCAAATCAAGAACCCGAACGCCACCTCGTCCTGCGGCTGCGGGAACTCCTTCGCGGTCTAAGCCCCTAATCCCGCGTCAGAGATGCGACGCCGCCAGCCGGACCATCGCTATCGTCCAGAAAAGCAGCCCCAACGAGAACACCCCTAGCATCCAGACAAAGGGGTTTGTGTACGTGGTGCCATGGATGTCGACGTCGTAGCTGGCTGCCTTGTTCACTGCATTGAGCGTCACGTAGATGCTAAGCGCCGCTGCAAGCGCCAACGCTCCGATCGACACGAAGATGAGTGCCATGTCGACTCGTTGAACGGCATTGATCTTGTTCACGATGCTCAGGCCCACAGCCGTTTGGGCCGTGATCAGCAAACCCGCCAATGTCATGATCGCGCGCGCCGCATCGATCACCATCTTGACTAGGTCCAAGCCGTATTTCAGCGCTTCCTGATCCTCCAGATAGTCGGGTCGTGCCATGCCTCACCACACCACTAATGGTGACGTAATCATAATTTACCTATACCAATTGTATGCGTAAATCAAGGATTGGTATTTCGACGGCGCTTGGATGCAGTTCTCGGGTTCGGAGGCTGTGGCAAGGGCGGACAGGGATAAGTGCGCATAAACGGCAGATTGTGATACGAAGCAATGACGTAGCCTGGCTCCGTCTTTGTCGGCAGCATGTTCTCATACACGATGCGCAGATCCTCTCCCGTCATCGTGCCGCGCCCACCGAGTTGAGTCTGTGCGGCGTGAACGAATCGGCGCAGTAGATATTTGATCCGGCGCTTGTGCTTGATCGCCCTCTTGCGTCCTGCGCCTCTCGCGACCTTCAAATCGTGATCGATGTAGTGCTGTGCGCCGGCCAGATCGATCTTTTCGACTACGACCTTGCGCAGCGGCGGCGGCAACAAAACGCCAATCTGGCCGAGATGCCTATCCAACTCGCGCTCAAGAAAATCCCTTGCAACAAAGTCCTTTGTTCCTTGGTTCGTCATCGAAGTACCATTTTTAAAATATAATATTTCTATATAACTTATCAAAAGTTATCTCCGCTGCAACAAGATTCGGGAAGCAGCCTGTTGGCGACCGCCCAGACGGCGGATCACGCGCAGCAGACGGATCGTGTACTGTCCCGCGCCTGTAGGTCGTCCAGAATGGAAGCCCAGTGCCCGCCATGAAAATCGCCACCTGGAACGTCAATTCCGTCCGCGCCCGCATCGGCCACCTGACGCGGTGGCTAAAGGAGTTCGCGCCCGACATCGTGATGCTGCAGGAACTCAAGTGCCAGACGGCCGAGTTCCCGCTCCTGGAAATCCAGGCCGCCGGCTACCAGGCCGAGGTCGTGGGGCAGAAGACCTATAACGGCGTCGCGATCCTCTCCAAGCACAAGATCGAGAACCCGATCCACGCCCTGCCGGGCGACCATGGCGACGACCATGCGCGCTATGTCGAGGCGACCGTCGCGGGCCTGCGCGTCGCGTCGATCTACCTGCCCAACGGCAATCCGGTCGGCACCGACAAGTTCAAGTTCAAGTTGAGCTTCTTCGACCGCCTGGACCGGCACGCCCGCGCGCTCCTGAAGTCGGAGCAGCCGGCGATCCTGGCCGGCGACTGGAACGTTTGCCCGACCGACCAGGACGTCTGGGACCCCGTGGCGATGGCCAAGGATGCGCTGTGCCAGCCTGAGTCGCGCGCCGCCTTCCGCAAGCTGGTCTTCCAGGGCTGGACCGACGCGATCCGCACCCAGCATCCGGATACGCGCGACTACACCTACTGGGACTACTTCCAGAACCGGTTCGAGCGCGACCACGGCCTGCGCATCGACCACCTGCTCCTGAGCCCGCGCGTCGCCGACCGCCTGGTCGCGTGCGGCGTCGACCGCACGCCGCGCGGCTGGGAGAAGGCTTCGGACCACACGCCGGCCTGGGTGGAGATCAAGGACTGACGGTCCGCCCCTGCCCTGCAGGGAGTCTAACCCTTGTTCGCGACCAATCCGCGGCCTAGCCTTTGCCGCATGAAGGCGCGGATCGCGTGGGGAACGATGGTCTTGTGGTCGAGCCTCGGCATGGCCGATGCCGCGCGCGCCGAGTGCAACTGCCTCTACAACAACCAGCGCTACGAGCAGGAAGACGAGGTCTGCATGGCCACGCCGCAGGGCCTGCGGATGGCGCGCTGCGGCATGCTCGACAACATCGCGTGGTGGGAGATGCTCGACCAGCCCTGCCCGGGCCAGGTTTCGCAGCTTCCGCCGCCCGCGCGTTTTCCTACGCCGCCCGCGGCCGCAGGCGAACGCCCGGACGCAGCTTCGTCCAGGTGAGCTTGCCGGGGTCGGCATGAACGACTCCGGGCGCCTCGACCACCAGGATCGTCTCGGCGATCGGCTGGAAGTCGGCGCGGTAGTGGACCGAGCTCTTGAGACCGAGGATCTTCTGCTTCGCCGGCTCGACGCCGACATGGCGGAAAATCTCCTTGTCCGCCGCCTGCAGCTTGCGCGAGCCGACGACCACGCCGACCCCGTTGAGTTCCAGCAGCGCCATGGGCCCGAGCTTCATGCGCGAGCCACCGTAGAAAGGACCGGTCGCGGTGAAGTTGCCGTCGCCGAGCTTCCTGACCTTGAACGTCGCTTCCAGCGGCTTGTGACCGGGCACGCGCTTGCCGCCGAGCTGCAGGCTGACCTCCGCACCCTCGCCCGCCTGGTGCGCGGCCTGGGCGGACTCCGGGTCGAACAGCAGGCCGATCACCGCCCCCGGCGCCTTGGCCCGGACCATCGCCTCCAGAAGGCCGACGCTGTCCGACGGCGCGCCGCCGCCGGAGTTGTCCTGCGTGTCGGCGAGCACGACCGGCTTCGACGCCCGGGCGGCGATGCGCATCGCCTCGGCCACCGCCTCGTCGGG
>JAEULC010000413.1 GCA_016792605.1 Rhodospirillales bacterium | reverse complement strand
CATCAAGGCGCCGCCCAGCATGCGGCCGCCACGGCGCAGCGGCACCGGCACCAGGTCGTCGGCATTCTCGGTCAAGGAGGGGCCGGCAAAGCGCATCAGCGTGCCGCCGGCATCGACCCAGCGCCTGATCTGCTCGCGCTCATCCTGGTCGGGCGTGGTCGAGTCCGGCAGGATCATCACCGACAATTCGCGCTTTAGGAGATCGTTGACACTGCCGCGGCGCACCTCGGCGAACGGGCTCAGCGCGCGCTCGATATAAAACGTGTCGGACAGCAGCGGCTGGCCCGAGCCGACGGGCTGGGTCGTGGCGATGCCGACCGGACGGCGGCGCCAGCGCTCGTCCAGCACGACGCTGGCGCCGGCGGAACGCTCGCCGTCCAGCTCCATCTTCGCAAGCTCGTTGAGGAGCTCGGGCGGCAGGGTCAGCTTGAGCTCGGCCTTGGTCTGGTCGGCGGCGAACTCGATCGGCTCGCGCGTGAGCAGGCGCCCGTCGGCCGCCAGCGCGCGCAGGAAGACCCGCTCCGGCCCGAAGGCCGTGGGCCGCAGCACGCGCGCGATCCAGTCGTTGCCGTCGTTGGACGGCGGCAGCAGGACGTGCGGCTGGCGCTCGGCCGCGTCGGCGACGATGCGCAGGCCGCCGAGGCTCTGCAGGCGCTCGGCGAAGGCGCGGTCGTCGGGCCCGGCGAGGCCGTCGCTGATCCAGACGGCGAAGCCCTGGCCCTGCACCTTCAGGCCTTCCAGCTTCGCCAGCGCGGCGCCGCGGCTGACCGGCCAGGGCTTGGGCTGCAGCGCGCGGACCTGGGTGCGCGCGTCGTCGGGGCGCAGGAGGCCGGTCGGCGCGGGAATCTCGCCGGTCTCGGTCGGCGCCGTGGTCATCACGATCACCGGACGCTCGACGCGCTCGGCCTTGTCGAGCAGGTCCATCATCATCGTCTGGCGCTGCGGCCAGTGGCGCGAGGATGCCCAGCCGTCGTCGACCACCAGGATCAGGGGACCGCTGCCGGCAAGCTCGCCGCTGGGATTGAGCAGCGGCCGGGCGAGCGCCAGGATCACCAGCGCGGCGATCGTCAGGCGCAGCAGGATGAGCCACCACGGCGTCGAGCGCGGCGTCTCCTCGCGCATGTTCAGGCCGAGCAGCAGCGCCAGGGCAGGGAACAGCACGCGCTTGGGCGCCGGCGGGATCACCCGCAGCAGCAGCCACAGCAGGGGCAGCGTCACCAGGGCGGCGAGCACCCAGGGAAGCGCGAAGGCGAGGGGGCCGAGGCTGAGCATGGGGTTAGCGCCTCACCGAGCGGCCGAGGGCCTGGTACATGGCGAGGAGCGCGGTCTGCGGCGCGTGGTCGGTCGTGTGGCGCGCGAAGGTCCATCCGGCGGCGCGGGCGATCGTTGCCAGGCCGAGGCGCTGCGCCTCGACGCGGTCGCGGTACTCGCCGCGCACGGCCTCGACGCGGCCGATCACCGGCCGGTCGGCCTCCCCCTCCAGCCCCTCGAAGCGCACGCGGCCGGTGAAGGGCAGGGCGGTCTCGGCGGGATCGAGGATCTGCAGCAGGTAGCCGCCCAGGCCGCGCCCGGCGAAGCGCCCGACCAGCGCGTTGAGCTCGTCCAGCGGGCCCAGGAAGTCGCCGACCATCACTACGTGGGCGAAGCGCGGCAGCATCTCGAACCTGGGCAGCGAGCCCTGGGCGGTCGCGCCGCCCAGCAGCAGCGCGTCGGCCAGGCGGTTGAACGCGCCACGGCCGGTGGACGGCCTTGCCGGCACGCCCAGCAGCGCCACGCGCTCGCCGCCGCGCACCAGCAGCGACATGAGGGCGAGGATCAGCAGTTCGGCCCGCTCGCGCTTTTCCGGCAGGTTGCGGTTCGAGCGCCAGGCCATGGACGGCGACGCGTCGCGCCACAGCCAGACGGACTGCGCTGCTTCCCACTCGTTCTCGCGGATGAAGGCGTGCTCGCGCTTGGCCGACTGGCGCCAGTCGATGCGCTGCACCGGGTCGCCCGGCTGGTACTGGCGGAACTGCCAGAACGAATCGCCCTGCCCGACCCGGCGCCTTCCGTGGACGCCCTGGGCCACCGTCGAGGCCACGCGCTCCGCCTGCACCAGCAGCGGCGGGAATCCGGCGGCCAGGCCCTCGGCCTGGTGGCGGCGGACGATCGCCTGGGCTGGCGGGGCGGCGGTGGCGGTCATCGTGATCGCTGTGTTCCTTCGTTCAGGCGAAAGGCGCGCAGAGCTTGGCGATCACCTGGTCGATGGTCACGCCCTCGGCGCGGGCGGCGAAGTTGAGCGCCATGCGGTGGCGCAGCACCGCAGGCGCCAGGGCAACCACGTCGTCGACGGAAGGCGCCAGACGTCCCTCCATCATCGCGCGGGCGCGGCTGGCCAGCATCAAGGCCTGGCTGGCGCGCGGGCCGGGTCCCCAGGCGACGTTGTCCTTCACGAGGGCGTCCTCGCTTTCCTCGGGCCGGCCGGAGCGCACCAGCTTCAGGATCGCCTCGACGACGCTGTCGCCGACCGGCAGGCGCCGCACCAGGCGCTGGGCCTGCTGCAGCTCGGCCGCGGTCATCGCCTGCGTGGCCTTCTCGTCCGCGGCGCCGGTCGTGGCGATCAGCATCCGCCGCTCGGCGTCGAGCTCGGGATAGCCGACGTCGATCTGCATCAGGAAGCGATCGAGCTGGGCTTCGGGCAGCGGGTAGGTGCCTTCCTGCTCCAGCGGGTTCTGCGTCGCCAGCACGTGGAACGGGCTCGGCAGCGGGTGGTACTGGCCGGCGACCGAGACGCGCTGCTCCTGCATCGCCTGCAAGAGCGCCGACTGGGTGCGCGGGCTGGCGCGGTTGATTTCGTCGGCCATCAGCAGCTGGCAGAACACCGGGCCCTTGATGTAGCGGAAGCTGCGCCGCCCGCCGTCGCCGTCCTCCAGCACTTCCGAGCCGATGATGTCCGCCGGCATCAGGTCGGGCGTGAACTGGACCCGGCGCTCCTGCAGCCCGAGCACCGTGCCCAGGGTTTCCACCAGCCGGGTCTTGGCGAGGCCGGGTACGCCGACCAGCAAGCCGTGACCGCCGGAGAGCAGCGTGATAAGGGACAGGTCGATCACCTGCTTCTGGCCGAAGATCACGCGGCCCAGGCGCTCGCGCGCCGTGGCCAGGCGCTGGCCGGCAGCCTCTACCTCGTCGAGCAGCAGTTTCGGGTCGGACGGGTCGACGACGTTGTCGGACAGGGTCACGAGATCAGCCTCCACGTCTTGCCGGTAAGGGCGGAACGAACCATCATAGGCACAATGCCAAATACGACGTCCGAACCCATTTCCATTCTATCGCATCTCGGCGCAAAAGCCGCGCCGGTATCGCGGGACGCCGCAAGTCGCGTGCCAACCCTGTGCGGCGACCTCGACATGCGAATCGACCGTGAGGGGGTGTGGTACTATCAAGGCTCGCCGATCGGCCGTAAGGCCTTGGTGCGACTGTTTTCCACCGTGCTCCGCCGGGAAGCCGACGGCTCCTACTGGCTGGTCACGCCCGCCGAGCGCGGCAGCATCGTCGTCGAGGACGCACCGTTCATGGCCGTGGCGGTCGACGGCGAAGGCTCGGGACGCGACCAGCGCCTTCGCTTCCGCACCAATGTCGATGACGAATTTGTCGCCGACAAGACACATCCAATTCGCGTAATTCACGATCCCGTGACGGAAGAGCCGCGGCCGTATGTACTTGTACGGCAAGGACTTGAAGCCCGTATTGCGCGCGCGGTTTATTACGAGCTGGTGGCGCTGGGCGGCTGCGAATGCGTCGGCGGCGAAAGCCATTTCGGGGTGTGGAGCGCGGGCACGTTCTTCCCGCTCGGACGGCCGGAGGGGCCGTGCTGATGCCGCTGACCCGCGAATCGGCGCGCTCGCGCCTGGCCCTGCCGCTCGACCGCCGCGAGCGGGGCGACGGGGATCTTAACCCCGAGTTCCGCCGCCGCGAGTTGCTGGCCCTGGGCAAGACGCTGCGGCCGGCCGCGGTGCTGGTGCCGCTGGTCGACCGGCCGGACGGCATGACGGTGCTCCTGACCCAGCGCGCCGCCAATCTCGCCGACCATGCCGGGCAGGTGAGCTTTCCCGGCGGGCGCATCGACCCGTCCGACGCCGACGCGACCTCGGCCGCGCTGCGCGAGGCGGAGGAGGAGGTGGGGCTGCCACGCGCCTCGGTCGAGGTGATCGGCCGGCTCGACACCTATGTCATCCGCACCGGATACGAGGTGACGCCCGTGGTCGGCGTGCTCGACCCGCCGGAACGCTACGTGCCCGATCCAAAGGAAGTGGCGCAGGTGTTCGAAGTGCCGCTGGGCTACATCCTCGATCCCGCGAACGTCGAGCTGCGCCAGCGCGAGTTCAACGGCGCGATGCGGCAGTTCTATGTCTGGCCCTACCAGGACCATTACATCTGGGGCGCCACCGCGGCCATGTTGGTCAACCTGTCCGAAGCGCTGCGGCGCGAGGCCTAGGATCGCCCGATGCTTCGCGTGATCGTGTCAGTCGTCGTGCCGCTGGTGCTGCCGACGATCTTCTATTTCACCTACGCCTGGTACGTCGCCCGGCGCGCGCGCATGGCCGGGCAGGAGGAGCCCAAGGAGATCGACGCGCCCTGGTCCTGGCTGGTCGGCGCGGGCGTCGTGCTGGCGGCGATCTCCTTCGGCGCGAACTTCATGGGCCACGGCGACGCGCCCGGCGGCGTCTACGTGCCGCCGCATGTGGAGGACGGCAAGATCGTGCCGGGCCACGTCGTCCCGAAATGAGCGCCCCGAAATGACCGGCCCGACATGACCGATGGCGCCGCGACGGAGCGATTGACGCCGCAACCCTGGATGACCGCGCCGGCGACGCTGGCCGTGCTGCGCGCGCTGGCCGGCGGCGGCGCTGCGGCGCGGTTCGTCGGGGGATGCGTGCGCGACGCCTGCATCGGGCGCGCGGTGAAGGACATCGACATCGCCACCGACGCGCGGCCGGAGCGCGTGATGGAGCTGTTGAAGGCTGCGGGCATCCACGCGGTGCCCACGGGCATCGAGCATGGCACGGTCACGGCCGTCAGCGACCATCGCCCGTATGAGATCACCACGCTCAGGCGCGACGTGTCGACCGACGGGCGGCGCGCCGTGGTCGCCTTCACCGACGACTGGCGCGAGGACGCGGCGCGGCGCGACTTCACCTTCAACGCGATGTCCTGCACCGCCGACGGCCAGCTCTTCGACTATTTCGACGGCCGCGCCGACCTGGCCGCCGGCCGGGTGCGCTTCGTCGGCGACGCCGAGACGCGGATCCGAGAGGACGTGCTGCGCCTGCTGCGCTTCTTCCGCTTCAACGCGCACTACGGTCGGCCGCCGCTCGACCCCGACGGGCTCGCCGCCTGCGTGCGGCTGGCGCCGATGCTGCCCGGCCTGTCCGGCGAGCGCCTGGCGCAGGAGACCTTGCGCCTGCTCGGCGCGCCCAACCCGGTGGCGATCGTGGCCTTGATGGCGGAGCGCGGCATTGTTGCCGCCTACCTGGCCGAGGCGCGCCGCATCGCGGTGCTGCAGGCGCTGGTGACGATCGAGGGCATCACGCTTGGCGCCGATCCCGTGCGCCGGCTCGCGGCGCTGCTCGAAGGCGGCACGACGGCGGCGCTCGCCGCGGCCGAGCGCCTGCGCCTGTCGATCGCCCAGCGCGAGCGACTGGTCGCGCTGGCCGCGCCGGTCGCGGCGCTGACGCCCGACCTCGCGCCCGCAGACCGGCGGCGCGCCTTCAACCGCCTGGACGACGCGCTGCGCGCCGACCTGGTGCTGCTCGGCTGGGCCATGGCGTCGGCCGGCGCCGGGGGGCGGCTGTCGCGGCAGGACACCGAGGGCTGGCAGGAACTGCTGGAGCAAGCGCGCGCGTGGCAGCGCCGCACCATGCCGGTAAAGGGGCGCGACGCGCTGGCGCTGGGTGCGGCCCCCGGGCCGGCGCTGGGCGCGCTGCTCGACGAGCTTGAGGCGTGGTGGGAGGCGGGCGACTTCGCCGCCGACCGCGATCGATGCCTGGCGGAACTGAAGAGACGGCTGCAGTAGAGGGGAAACGATGGCGATCTTTCGGGCGTGCTTCATCGGCGACAGCATCACGCTGGGCACGGCGGACGAGGAGCTTCTGGGCTGGCCAGGCCGTATCGTGCGCCATGTCTGGGCCGAGGGGCACGACGTCACGTGCTACAACCTGGGCATCCGCGCCGACACCACGACGCTGATCTTGAAGCGCTGGCGCGCCGAGGCCGAGGCGCGGCTGCCGCCGCACATCCAGGGCCGGCTGGTGTTCGCCTTCGGGGTCAACGACAGCGCCTTCGAGAACGGGACCCAGCTCCGCGTGCCGCCGGAACAGTCCTTCGCCAATGCGCGGGCAATGGTCGGCGAGGGGAAGGCCTGGAAGCCGACGCTCTGGGTCGGCCCGGCGCCCGTGCGCAAGTCGGGCCAGCGCGTCAATCCCGCCCAGGGCGTAACCTACGACTTCCAGAACGAGCGCATCCAGGCGCTGGACCAGGGCTACCGCAAGGTCGCGGCCGAGCTGGGCGTGCCCTACCTGCCGGTGTTCGACAAGTTGATCGATCACGAGGGCTGGCACACCGCGCTTGCGGCGGGCGACGGCGTGCATCCCGCGGGCGTCGGCTACGCGACCGTCGCGCGGCTCGTCATGCAGTGGGAGGCCTGGAAGGCGTGGCTAAGCTAGCCCGCGCCAAGGGCTCGATCGGCGAGATTGCCGTCACCCGCGACCGCCGCACCGGCGCCTACTACTACGAACAGGCGGATTCCTATCAGAGCCAGGCCGACCGTGACGGGATCAGCCTGGCGCACTACATCCACGCGCTCTACGGCCTTGCGCTGCAGACCAGGGCGCGCGAGGTGCTGATGATCGGCTGCGGCGGCGGCTCGCTCGCCTCGATGCTGGCGGATGCCGGCAGCAACGTCACCTGCGTCGACATCTTCCCGGCGTCGTTCGAACTCGCACGCAAGTACTTCTTCCTGTCGCCGCTGGTGAAATGCGTCGTCGCCGACGGCGCGGCCTTCATGAATCGCCGGCAGCAGCTCTACGATCTGATCGTGCTCGACGCCTTCATCGGCACCAAGATCCCCGAGCACCTGCGCTCGCCCGGCTTCATCGCCAAGGCGCGCGAGCGCCTGGCGCGCGGCGGGACCGTGCTGATGAACGTGGTGCTGACCGACGACCGCGACGACACGGCCGACGCGATCGCGGCGTCGATGGAGGCGACGGGCTTGCGCGTCCAGATCCTCGACACGCCGACCGACGTCGAGCGCAACGCCATCGTCATCGGCAGCCTGGCCGGCGCGCTCAGGAAGCCGCGCCTGCTGATCCCGCCCCGCATCACGCGGCGGACGCTCGCGGCCGAGATCGAGATGATGCAGTTCCGCCCCTGGCGCCGGCGCGGATTCCGCAAGCGCGGTGCGTGACCGAGCCGGTTCAGAACTCGATCACGATCTTGCCGAAGTGGCGCCCGGCTTCGAGATGACGCAGGGCCGCGGGCAGGTCGTGGAACGGGAAGGCGCGGTCGATGACCGGCCGCGTGCCGGCGGCGGCGAGGGCGTGCATCGCCTCGGCCGTCATCGCGCGCGAGCCGACCACGATCGGCGTCACGGTCACGCCGCGCTCGACCGTGATGCGCGACGGATCCACCCCGCCCGAGAGGTCGCCGACGCGCAGCACCTGGCCGCCGTCGCGCGTCGCGCGGATCGAGCGGTCGAACGTGTCGCCGCCACCGACCTCGACCACCATGTCGACGCCGCGCCGGCCGGTCAGGTCCCGCACCGCCCGGTCCCAGTCCGGCGTGGCGCGGTAGTTGACGCCCTCGGCCGCGCCCAGCGCCTTCAGCCGCGCGAGCTTGGCGTCGTCGCTGGAGGTCGCGATCACGCGCGCGCCGTTGAGCGTCGCGATCTGCAGCGCGAAGACGGACACGCCGCCTGAGCCGAGCGTCAGCACCGTGTCGCCGGCCTTCACGCCGCCGACCGGGACCAGCGCGTGCCAGGCCGTGACCGCCGCGCAGGCCAGGGTGGCTGCCTCGGCGAACGACCACGTGTCAGGGATGGCCAGCAGGTCCTGTTGGTCGAAGAGCGCATATTCGCGCGCGGTGCCGTCGACGTCGCCGCCCAGTCCGCGCCAGTGCGGCTGGCGGCCGAAGGGGCCGTCGTACCAGCCCTGCATGTAGATCGGCAGCACGCGGTCGCCGGGCTTCCAGGCGTCCACGCCATCGCCGACGGCGACGATCTCGCCCGCGCCGTCGCTTAAGGGGACCAGCGGCCGGATCGTCGGCATCGCGTAGCGCCCCTCGAGGATCTTCAGGTCGCGGTAGTTGAGCGACGCGGCGCGCATCCGCACCAGCACCTGCGCGCCGACCGGCGCCGGCGTGGCGCGGCGCTGGAGATGCAGCGTGTCGAAGCCGTTGCCCTGGAGGGCGAAGGCGGCGTGGTCCGCCGGCGTGCCGTTCACCGGCCTTCCTTGGTCAGGCGCGCCTTCACCGTGCGCGTCGGCTCGCCGTCGCTGATCCGGGTGTAGGTCATGGTCATGCCGGTGCCCTGCAGCGTGCGGTCCCATTTCTGCATCTCGTAGCCGCCCTCGGGCGTCGTGGTCATGGCGTAGATGGTCAGCGTCTGGCGCTTCAGCCGCGCCCAGGCGAGGTCGGCGCCGGCGAAGGGGTTGCCCTGCGGCACGGCCTCGAACAGTCCCGGCTTGGTGCCGGCCTTGAAGACCATCTCGGTCGTCTTGGTCTTCGGCGTCGGCTGGTTCGGGTTGCCGCGCGGCGCGGTCGTGCTCCAGGCGATGCGGAACCCGCCGGCGTCGGCGGCGCGGATCTCGACCTGCGAATCGCGCATCGCGGTGCGGAAGCTGGGGTCGTCGGTGGACTCGGCGACGCCGCCGCCCCGGAAGATGCCGAAGAAAGCAGCCAGCGGCAGGTCCCTCGCCGCCTGGCCCTGGGCGAAGGCCGGCGACGCGGCGAGAAGCAGGACGGCGAGCAGGGCGCGCAGCATCAGGTAGTCCCTCTTATGGCCAAGTCGCCTCCGGCGGGAGCGACATCAGGATTGCCTCGACATTGCCGCCGGTCATCAGGCCGAACTTGGTGCCGCGATCGTAGAGCAGGTTGAACTCGACATAGCGGCCGCGACGCTCGAGCTGGTGGCGGCGATCCTCGTCGGTCCAGCCTTCGGCGAGATGGCGGCGCACCAGCTTCGGGTAAACGTCGAGGAAGGCGAGGCCGACGTCGCGGGTGAAGGCGAAGTCGCGGGCGAAGTCGCCGGTGTCGAGGTTGTCGTAGAAAATTCCGCCGACCCCGCGCGGCTCGCCGCGGTGCTTCAGGAAGAAATACTCGTCGCACCACTTCTTGAAGCGCGGGTAGTAGGCCGGGTCGTGCTTGTCGCAGGCCGCGCGGAAGGCGGCGTGGAAGTCCAGCGTGTCGGCCTCGACCGCGCGCATCGGCGTCAGGTCGCCGCCGCCGCCGAACCAGGCCTTGGTGGTGACGATGTGCCGGGTGTTCATGTGCACCGCCGGCACCTTGGGCGAGCGCGGGTGCGCGACCAGCGAGATGCCGCTGGCCCAGAACCGCGGGTCCTCGGCGGCGCCGGGGATCTGGGCGCGGAACTCGGGCGAGAACTCGCCATGGACGGTCGAGACGTTGACGCCGACCTTCTCGAACACCCGGCCGTGCATGATCGACATGACGCCGCCCCCGCCGTCCTGCTCCGGGCGCTGCCACGTCTTGCGCCGGAACCGGCCGGCCGGGCGGTCGCCGGCGATCGCGGGGGCCAGGGTCGCGAGTTCGTCCTCCAGCGCCTCGAAGGCGGCGCAGATCTGGTCGCGCAAGCTCGCGAACCAGGCCTCGGCGTCCTGGCGGCGTTGCGGGGAGGAGGCGGGAGCGCTGGGGGCGGCCATCATGTGCTCGGATAAAGGTGGGTCTGACGCAGGGCTTCCCCCAGCACGATGCCGGCGGCCAGGGCGACGTTGAGCGAACGCATGCCCGGCGTCAACGGCACGCGCACCCGGGCGTCCGCCGCCTGGTGCAGCGCCTCGGGGGCGCCGGCGCTCTCGCGGCCGAGGACCAGCGTGTCCCCGGGCTGGAACTGGAACGCGACATGGCTGACCGCGGCCCTCGTCGTCAGCAGCACGAGCCGGCCACCCGATTCCCCGCCGGCCCGCGCCGCCAGGAATGCCGCCAGAGAGACATGGCGGCGCAGATCCACGCCTTCCAGGTAGTCCATTCCTGCCCGGCGCAACCGCCGGTCGTCCCAGACGAAGCCGCAGGGCTCGATGATGTCGACCGCCACGCCCAGGCAGGCGCCCAGGCGCAGGATCGCGCCGGTATTCTGCGGGATATCGGGCTCGAACAGGGCCAGACGCATGGGGTGGGGGCCGCTTCGCGATACAGGGGCAACATGTTGTCGCAGAAGGAGACCATATAGCCCCGATGGCCTTTGCAATGCGGCAAAATTCCATTATACCAGCGGCGCTGGCGTGGGGCTCAAAGGACGCCAACTTCACGAATCTGCGCTTCCGCGCAGTCGCGAATGGGTGAGTTTGCTTTGTCTGACAGGCTGCTGTCCGGTCGCGTTTGGCCGGGTGGGGCTGCGCAAGAGGTTTGCTCGATGGCGGAAACCGTTAAGACCGGGGCCGCGGCTGGCGTACACGACGACGCCAACCGCCGCGATTTTCTGTTCATGCTCGCCGGCGCGGCCGGCGCGGTCGGCGCCGGATCGGTCGCCTGGCCCTTCATCAGCAGCATGAACCCCGCGGCCGATACCCTGGCCCTCTCCTCCACCGAGGTCAGCCTGGCGCCGATCCAGGAAGGCCAGGCGATCACGGTGAAGTGGCGCGGCAAGGCCACCTTCGTGCGCCGCCGCACCAAGGCGGAGATCGACGAGGCGGCGAAGGTGCCGCTGAAGGACCTTCCCGACCCGCAGGCCGACAGCGCGCGCGTCAAGAAGCCGGAATGGCTGATCGTGGTCGGCGTCTGCACCCATCTCGGCTGCATCCCGCTCGGCACCAAGCAGGGCGAGCCGCGCGGCGACTACGGCGGCTGGTTCTGCCCGTGCCACGGCTCGCACTACGATACGTCGGGCCGCATCCGCAAGGGACCGGCGCCGCTGAACCTGGCCGTACCGCCCTACGCCTTCGTCACCGACACCACCATCAAGATCGGCTAGGAGCGCCCCCATGTCCGCGACGCCCGGGTCGTCCTCCTCCCCCCTGATGAACAACAAGCTGGTGAAGTGGTTCGACGAGCGCCTGCCGCTCGTCTCGACCATGCAGCACGCCGGCATGGAATACCCCACGCCGAAGAACCTCAGCTACTGGTGGAACTTCGGTTCGCTCGCCGGCTTCATGCTGGTGGTGATGATCGTCACCGGCATCTTCCTGGCGATGCACTACACGCCGCATGTCGATTACGCCTTCGCCAGCGTCGAGCGCATCATGCGCGACGTGAACTACGGCTGGCTGATCCGCTACATCCACATGAACGGCGCGTCGATGTTCTTCATCGTCGTGTATATCCACGTGTTCCGCGGCCTCTACTACGGATCCTACAAGTCGCCGCGCGAAGTGCTGTGGTGGCTGGGCATCGTGATCCTGCTGCTGATGATGGCGACGGCGTTCATGGGCTACGTGCTGCCCTGGGGCCAGATGAGCTTCTGGGGTGCCACCGTCATCACCAACCTGTTCTCGGCCTTCCCCTTCGTCGGCGACTTCATCGTCACGCTGCTGTGGGGCGGGTTCGCGGTCGACAACCCGACGCTCAACCGCTTCTTCTCGCTGCACTACCTGCTGCCGTTCGTGATCGCCGCGGTGGTGTTCCTGCACATCTGGGCGCTGCACACGACCAAGTCGAACAACCCGCTGGGCATCGAGGTTTCGGGGCCGCAGGATTCGATCCCGTTCCATCCGTACTACACGGTGAAGGACCTCTACGGCATCGCCGTGTTCCTGATCTTCTACGCGATGTTCGTGTTCTTCGCGCCGAACGTGCTGGGCGACGTGGCCAACTACATCGAGGCCAACCCGCTGCAGACGCCCGCGCACATCGTGCCGGAATGGTACTTCCTGCCGTACTACGCGATCCTGCGCTCGATTCCCGACAAGCTGCTCGGCGTCATCGCCATGTTCGGGTCGCTGCTGATCCTGTTCCTGCTGCCCTGGCTCGACACGTCGCGCGTGCGCAGCGCCCGGTTCCGCCCGATCTACAAGTGGGTGTTCTGGCTGTTCGTGCTCGACTGCGTCGCGCTCACCTGGGCCGGCGCCAAGCCGCCGGAAGGCCTGCCGCTGTGGGTCGCCCGGATCGGCACCTTCTACTACTTCGCTCATTTCTTCGTGGTGATGCCGGTGATCGGGTTCATCGAACGGCCGCTGGCCTTGCCCAAGTCGATCTCGACGCCGGTCCTGGCCGGGGGGAAGGCGTAACATGCGCGTCCTGACGCTTACCCGCCTCGCCGCGGCCGCCGCCCTGTCGATGACGGCGCTCGTCGCCGCGCTTCCGGCCCAGGCCGCCGGCGACGCGCCGCACCCGCCGAAGCGGCACTGGTCGTTCTCGGGCATGTTCGGCACCTTCGATCGCGCGGCGCTGCAGCGCGGCTTCCAGGTCTACAAGGAAGTCTGCTCGGCCTGCCACTCGATGCGCTACGTGTCCTACCGCGACCTCGCCGCCCTCGGCTTCAATGAGGACGAGGTCAAGGCGATCGCCGCCGGCTACGAGGTGCAGGACAAGGAGCCCAACGACGCGGGCGAGATGTTCAAGCGCCCGGGCCGCCCGTCCGACCGCTTCGTGTCGCCCTTCCCCAACGAGCAGGCGGCGCGCGCGGCGAACAACGGCGCCTATCCGCCCGACCTGTCGCTGATGGTCAAGGCGCGCGAGGGCGGCGCCGACTACGTGCACGCGCTCTTGACCGGCTACGCCAACCCGCCGGCCGG
>JAEULC010000329.1 GCA_016792605.1 Rhodospirillales bacterium | reverse complement strand
TGGTCGCCGACGACGTGCGCGGCTATTTCGGCGACAAGGTCTACAACACCGTGATCCCGCGCAACGTGCGCGTGTCCGAGGCACCGTCGCACGGCAAGCCTGTCCTGCTCTATGACATCGAGTCCGCCGGCGCCAAGGCCTACATCCATCTCGCGAGCGAGGTCCTGAAGCGCGAGCGCGGGCTGGCCGCGTAGTGGACCGCGAGCTGGATTCGATCGACATGAGCCAGGGCCCCACCCCGCCGCGCGGTCCCGGCGCCCGCCCCGCCGGCCTCGGCCGCGGGCTGATGGCGCTGCTCGGCGAGGACGAGGCCAAGCAATCGGGCCAGACCGAGCGCGTGGTTGCCTCGCGCACCCTGCCGATCGAGCAGCTCAAGCCCGGCCGCTTCCAGCCTCGCCAGAGGTTCGACGACGAGCCGTTCCAGTCGCTCGTCGAGTCGGTGCGCGCGAAGGGCATCCTGCAGCCGATCCTGGTGAGGCGCGATCCCGACACGCCGCATCTCTACGAGATCGTCGCCGGCGAGCGGCGCTGGCGCGCGGCCCAGGCGGCGCAGCTCCACGAGGTCCCGGTCGTCATCCGCGAGATGGCCGACCGCGACGCCCTCGAGGTCGCCCTGGTCGAGAACATCCAGCGCCAGGACCTGACCGCGATCGAGGAGGCCGACGGCTACCGCCGGCTGATGGACGAGTTCGGCCATACCCAGGAGGCGCTGTCCAAAGCGCTCGGCAAGAGCCGGCCGCACATCGCCAACCAGCTCCGCCTGCTGACCCTGCCCAAGACCGTCAAGGACTTCATCAACGAAGGCGCGCTCAGCGCCGGCCACGCCCGCACCCTCGTCGGCGCGCCGGACCCCGAAAGCCTCGCGATCAAGATCGTCGCGGAGGGGCTCAGCGTCCGCGAGGCCGAGGAGCTGGCGAAGAGTGGCCGCCCGGCGAAAAAGGGCGGGTCCGCCCCGCGCAAGGGCGCCGCCGCCAAGGACGCCGACACGCTGGCGATCGAGCGCGAGCTTGGCGCGCTGCTGGGCCTCAATGTCGACATCAGCTTCAAGAACGGCGGCGGCAAGCTGACGATCCACTACAAGACCCTCGACCAGCTCGACGAGGTCCTGCGGCGCATCAGCCAAGGCGCTGGAAAGCCGACGCTTTCCTAAAGTCATTGCCATAGCGCAACGAGCGGCAGGCAGGTCGTTTCGGACTCCAAACGACCATTTCCACGTCATGCCCGGGCTTGTCCCGGGCATCCATTGCGGCAAGGGTAGCCGACGATAGAGGATGGCAAAGAAGCCTGGAATTAGCCGCGCTTTGATCCCCCCCCCACCGCGCCTGGAAATGGATCGCCGGAACAAGTCCGGCGATGACGATTGGGGGCGGCGCGGACGGTCGTGCGACAAGCCCGGGCATGGCGAAGAAAAAGTAGTAGGGAAAAGCCGCCCGCCTACCCCGCCGCCCTGGCCATTCCCGCCAGCTCTAGAAAGACGCGTTCGCTCAAGAGCTGGTCGGGCTGGCCGGTTTCCTTGCAGCGGAGTTCGGCCTGGGTGACGCGGGCGAGCGCGTCGGCGAGGCGGGGGCCGCGCCAGATCTGGAGCTGGCGGCGGAAGGCCGGTTCGCGCTTGAAGAACAGCGGCGGGCGCAGCGAGCGCAGCGCGCTCTCCATCGGCTCCCCGGACTCGATCCGGGCGCCGACGCCGCTGAGGCGCAGGAAGTGCCGGGCCAGGCCGCGCATGACCCGGACCGGGGCCTCGCCCTCGGCGGCCAGGCGGCGCAGCGCCTGGTCGGTCGCCGGCCGGCTGCCGAGCAGGGCCGCGTCGATCGCGTCGTCCAGCGTGGCCTCGGCGCTGTCGGCGGCGCAGGCCAACACGTCGGCCTCCTCGACCGTCCCCCCCGCTTCGCCCAGGTAGAGCGCCAGCTTGTCGGCCTCGGAATTGAGGAGCTGCCGGTCGGGGCCAAGCAGGGCGGCCAGGATGTTGACCGTGCTGTCGCTGGCCTTCAGGCCGCGGGCGGCGAGGGCGGCGCGCACCGTGCCGGCCAAGGCGGCGCCCTCCTCCACGTAGCAGGCGATCGCCGCGCCGTGCTTCGATGCCTCGAACGCCTCGCGCAGCTTCGACTTCTTGGCCAGGTCGCCGGCCTCGACCACGACCAGCCCGTCACCCTGCGGGTCGTCGAGGAAGGACGCGAAGGCCGGCGCCGCCGCGTCGCCGGCGTCGCGGACGCGTACGACGCGCTGGCCGCCGCCGAAGCACATCGCCGCGGCCTCGTCGGCGAGCCGCGGCGGGTCCTCGGCCAGGCCCGGCCCGGTCAGCTCGCTGATGCGGAAGGGATCGTTGTCGTCCGGCACGACCAGGCGCGCCAGGCGGTCGGCGCGCTCGCGCACCAGCCCGGCGTCGGGACCGTAGAGCAGCACGGCGCGCGCCGCCGCGTCGGGCTTCTTCAGGAAGGCTTCTACCCTGGCCGGCGGGACCTTCATCGCCGGCGCGTCAGCCGTTCTTCTTCTGCGAGGCGAGGAAGACCGCGACCTTGGTGGTGATGTCGTCGGCGATCTCGCGCAGCGTGCGCTCGCGCGCATCCTTCTCCGCGGCCAGCGTCGCGAACTGCGACTCAACGATCTGGTACGAGGTGAAGGAACGGCTGCGGCCGGATTGCACCGCGGCCTTCTTCTTCAGGTCGTAGAGCGTGTAGTTCGCGGTATTGCCGAGCTGGCCGAGGGTCGCGGTGCTGTCCTTGATGATGCCAACATTGCTCTTCTGCTCGACGAGCTGGATGTCGAGCGAATAGGCCGCGGTCGCCGGGCGCCCATGCGGGTTGATGCGGTCGAGCAGGAAGTTGTGCAGCATCTGGCCGCTGCGGTCGGGGATGGTGTTGACCTTGACCGTCGCCAGCTCCTGCCCGCCCGCCGCGCCATAGTCCCTGTCGCCGTAGAGCGGCTGGAAGCCGCAGCCGCCCAGCA
>JAEULC010000317.1 GCA_016792605.1 Rhodospirillales bacterium | reverse complement strand
CCTCGCCCCAGCCGTCGCTGTCCATCTCGCGGTTCTCGCGCGCCAGCCGGTAGCGGCCGTTCCTGCCAAACTGCGTCGCCGCGATGTCGAGCGAGATCGCGACCTGCGACCCCGGCGCGTAGCCGGCGCGCTCGATGGCGCGCAGCAGCATGGTCAGCGCCTGCTCGTTGTCGTCGAACTCGGGCCAGAATCCGCCTTCGTCGGCGACGCCGCGCAGCCGGTCCTGTTCCTTCATCAATTGCCCGGCGGCGCGGTAGACCTCGGCGGTCCAGTCCAGCGCCTCGGCGAAGTCGCGCGCGCCAGGGCAGATCACCATGAAGTCCTGCACGTCCAGGCGCCCGCCGGCATGGACGCCGCCGCCGAAGACCTGGATCTCGGGCAGCGGGATTCCCGTGGCGGCTCCGGCGCTCAGGTGATGCCACAGCGGCAAGCCCCTGGCGGCGGCAGCCGCATGCGCCGCGGCCATCGACACGGCGATTGTCGCGTTGCCGCCGAGGCGCATTTTCGACGGCGTGCCGTCCAGCGCGATCATGCGGCGGTCGACGGCGCCCTGGTCGGCCGCGTCCATGCCCAGGAGCGCCGGCGCGATCTCCTGCTTCACCGCCGCGACGGCCTGGCGCACGTCCATGCCGCCGAAGGCGATGCCGCCGTCGCGCTTGTCCACCGCCTCGCCGGCGCCGGTCGAGGCCCCCGCCGGCGCGATGGCTCGCCCGACGGCGCCGCCGGCCAGATGGATCTCCGCCTCCACCGTCGGCCGCCCGCGCGAATCCCACAGGCGGCGCGCGGTGACGGCGGTGATGCTGGTGTCGCTCACGACTGCAATTCCTTGTTCCATCGGTCGGCGATGGCCGACAGCTCAGCTGGGGGACCGCGCAGCAGCGCCGTCGCGACGCGGCGCACGCGATCCTTGTCATGTTCCGCGGTGATGTACTCGACGGGCGATTTCCCGTCGACCCGCGCCAGGAACAGGCCGGGCAGCAGCCGCGCGGTGCGCGCTTCCATCGCCGCGGCATCCTCCCAGTCAATTCCCCGGCGATAGGCGTCGACAAGCGCGGCGTAGCTTGCCAGGAAGGCGTCGCGGGCCGTCGGCGTCCACAGGCATTTGAGGAGCAGGTGGTTCAGGCAGAAGGCCAGGTCGAAGGCCGGGTCGCCGTACCAGGCGCATTCCGCGTCCAGGAACACCGGCCCCTGCGGCCCGACCAGGATGTTCTTCGGGCTGATGTCGCCATGCACCAGCGCAAGCTTGGTGGTCGCGGTGGTGTCGACGATCGCGCGCAGGAGAGGCGCCAGGTCGGGATGCCTCTCCGCCGTGGCCAGCAGGTAGGGCTCGAGCCGGATCGGGTGAAAGATGTGGTCGGTCGCGAACGTCGCGGCGATCTCGGCGCGGCCCGATGTCCTGGCGTGGATCCTTACGAGCCGCTCGCCGACCGCGGCGGCGACGGCGGGGTCGGCGCGGCCTGCGCGCAGCTCGGCCTTCCACAGCGGGTATCGATGCTGGTCCAGGAACGCCATGGCGAAGCAGCCGCTGTCGGGATCGTGGCCGACGAGCTTGGGCACGGCCTCGGGCACGATTGCGCCGGCCGCGCGCATCCACTCGACCTCGTAGACATTGCGCTCGACCGGCGCGCGCCAGTCGGCCGCCACCTTCAGCTTCGCCAGCGCGCGCTTCACGCAGACCGTCCCCTGGGGCAGGTCGACGCGCCAGATGTCGGACGAGACGCCGCCGGCCAGCGGCTCGGCCGGCGGCGGCGGCGCGCCGGGCGCGAGCAGGGACATCTGCGCCAGCGCGGGGAGCAGCCAGTCGGGAAGGGTCAAGTCGGCTTGCCGCTGAGTTTGGTGCGCAGCTCCTTGACCTTGGCGCGGAGCCCGGGCTGCTGCGGATGGACCTTCAGCGCCGCCTCGAAGGCGCGGAGCGCGGCGGCCTCGCGCCCCAGCGCCAGGTTGATGAGCCCCAGGCCGGCGAGGGCGCCGAAATGCCGCGGTTCCAGCGCCAGGGTCTGCTCGACATCGGCGACCGACCGCTGGTAGTCGCCCATCACGTAGAGCACCGTCGCGCGCTTGTTCCAGGCCTCGGCGAACTCGGGCGCCTTCTTGATCGCGTCGCTGAAGTAGCCCAGCGCGTCCTCTGGCAGGTCGTTCGACATGGCGTCCAGGCCGCGGCGGAAAAGGAAGGCCGCGTCGTCCTCCTCGGTCTCGCTCCAGATCTGCCAGACCGCGGCCTCCAGGAGGGCGCCCTCGCGCGCGGTCTTGGCATCCCTGAGCTGCTCGAACAGCCCGTCCAGGCGCGAATCGGTCTGGTCGGCCCGGGCCAGGGCCGGGGCGGCGACCAGGGCCAGGCTCGCCAGCCAGGCGATAACCGTGTTGCGCGTCATCCCGCCCAATATGATAGGTTCCGCGCCGCCTGCAAAGCAGCGCCACTCCCGTGCCGAGGCCAACCGCGATGAACCCCAGCCAGTACTTCCCCGAGACCTACCAGGCCGGGCGCGACCGGTTTCGCGATCTGGCGCGCCAGGCCGGCGGCGCGCTCGACGCGATCGACCACCCGATGAAAGGCCCGGACGGCGGGGCCTTGAGCATGGACGCGGCTTGGTTCGGCCCGGCGGATCCGCAGAAGGCGCTGCTGCTCGTCTCGGCGACGCACGGGGTCGAGGGGCATTGCGGATCGGGCTGCCAGGCCGGCTGGCTCGCCGGCGGCGGGCCGCAGCGCCTGCCGCCCGGCATCGGCGCGCTGGTGATCCATGCCGTCAACCCGCACGGCTTCGCCTGGACGCGGCGGGTCACCGAGGACAATGTCGACCTCAACCGCAACTTCGTCGACTTCGCCGCCGGCGTGCCGAAGAACCCGCGCTACGACGCGATCGCCGACGCCGTCGCGCCGCGCGACTGGGAGGGGCCGGCGCGCGCGGCCGGCGACGCGGCGCTCCGCGCCTATGCCGACAAGCATGGCGACTTCGCGCTGCAGGCGGCGATCACCGGCGGGCAGTACAGCCACCCCGGCGGGCTGTTCTACGGCGGCACGGGACCGACCTGGTCGCACCGCAACTTCCTCGCGCTGGCCGAACGCTTCCTCGGCCGCACGCAGTCGGTCGGCTTCGTCGACCTGCACACCGGCCTCGGCCCCTACGGCTATGGCGAGCCGATCTGCGGCCATCATCCGGGCACGCCGGGCCATGGCCGCGCCAAGGAGTGGTTCGGCGACGAGCTGACCTCGCCCGAGGCCGGCAACTCCACCTCGGCGCCGGTCGTCGGCATGCTGTCCGAGGGATTCGGGCGCCGCCTGCCCGGCGTGGCGCTGACGGCGGTCGCGCTGGAGTACGGCACCCAGCCGGTGCACGACGTCATCCAGGCCTTGCGCGCGGACAACTGGCTGCACCTGCACGGCGACCTCGCCTCGGCCCAGGGCAAGGCGATCAAGCGCCAGATCCGCGACGCCTTCTACCAGGACAAGGACGACTGGAAGGCCAAGGTCCTGCCGCGGGCGCTGGAGATCATCGACCGCGCGGTGGCGGGGCTCGCGCGC
>JAEULC010000281.1 GCA_016792605.1 Rhodospirillales bacterium | reverse complement strand
CCGCATCGACATCGCGGACGAGGTCCGCTTCGACCCGGCGACCGGCGGCGTGCGGGCGCGGCGCGTGAAGCGCTTCGGCAAGCTCGTGCTGCAGGAGAGCCAATCGAGCAAGGCCGATCCTGCGCAGGTCCGCGACGCGCTGCTGCAGGGCATCGCCGATCTGGGCATCGCGCGCCTGCCCTGGACCAAGGACCAGGAACACCTGCGCCGCCGTGTCGAGTTCCTGCGCGCGCTGGAGCCGGGCGAATGGCCCGACCTTTCCGATGACGGCTTGACGCGAACGCTCGCCGACTGGCTCGGCCCGTTCCTCGAGAACAAGCGCTCCATCGCCGCGATCGGTGCCGACGACCTCGGCAATGCGCTCGGCCTGCTCCTGCCCTGGGACAGGAAGCGCCGGCTCGACGACGAGGCGCCGTCGCATTTCGTAGCGCCGACCGGATCGCACCTGCCGATCGACTACGGGGCCGAAGGCGGTCCCAGCGTCGCCGTGCGGGTGCAGGAACTCTTCGGGCTCGCGACGCATCCGACCGTCGGCGCGGGCAAGGCCAGGCTCACCCTGGAACTCCTGTCGCCGGCGCACCGGCAGATCCAGATCACGCGCGATCTACCCGGGTTCTGGGCCGGGTCGTGGAAGGACGTGCGCAGCGACATGCGCGGCCGCTACCCGAAGCACGTCTGGCCGGACGATCCCGCAAATGCCACAGCGACACGCCGCGCCAAGCCGCGGGGAAGCTGACGGGGCGGCCGTGCTAATGCGTGGATTTCGTTGAACAAAGCTTGAAACGACGGGGCGGGCGCGGACGCAAGACTCGCGCGCGGGACCTGCCCAGGATTTGGGCCAACGCGAAAAGAACTTGCAGCGCCAATTGTAATTTTCCGGCTCCGTGCTATATTGGTTTTGTCAGCTCGTCATGGGTCGGCCTTTGCGTTGGCTCTTGCTAATCCCGGAGCTGATTAATCGCTAGCCCCCGACGGATACTGACCGCTGCGCTACCAAGCGCGGCGCACGACGTCTATCGACCATCCAAAGGATATCTACATGGCTACCGGTACGGTTAAGTGGTTCAACACCCAGAAGGGTTTCGGCTTCATCCAGCCCGATGACAATTCCAAGGACGTCTTCGTCCACATCTCCGCGGTCCAGGCTGCGGGCATGTCGTCGCTGAACGAAGGCCAGAAGATCAGCTTCGAGGTCATGCAGGAGCGCGGCAAGGCCGCCGCCGGCAACCTGAAGGCGATCTAACGCGCCACGACGGGGCGGCTTTCGGGCCGCCCCGCCTCGACCCGCAACCCCGACGGAGGACCGATGAGTTCCAACAAGTCACGCTCCGCCGAGGCGAAGAATCCGTTTTCCAAGGACAAGCAGATGTCCGCGGCGATGCAGGAAAAGGCCAAGGCCGACGCCGCCGAGGCCGCAAAGACCGCGCGCCTGCGCGCGCTGCGCCTGGCCAAGGAAGCCGCCGACCGCGAGGCCGCCGCCGCGAAGCCCGCAGCCAAGCGCGCGAAAGCAGCGCCGGTCTGGCGCGCGTCCTAGCCGCCGTCTAGTTCCCTACACGACAATTCTGGCGCCGATGTCCAGCATTGCGCGTGCCAGGCTCAGCGCCGCGAGCATCGACGTCTTGGGATTGTCCGGCAAGGTCCGGCCCTGGATCACGAACTCGGCGCGCCCGAACTTTCCCTCCGCCACGATCCGATGCTCGTTTCCCGTCGCCGCGGGATCGGCGGTGAGCTGCACTTCCGTCGCGTCGAGCCCGATGCCGGCCAGCCCCACGGCCGCCGCGACATTGGCGTTCTGCGGATAGGCGGTCGCGGCCGCGCGTGCCTTGCCCGTGTAGAACACGGTGGCCTCGGTCAGCGCGTCGAGGTCGACGGCCTTCTCCGCCGGCGTTCCCTTCCAGGCCACCGGCTTCTTGCGCGAGGTGTAGACCACGCGGTCGAGACCGCCGAGCTTCGCCGCCGCCAGCAGGTCCAGCCCCCCGACCGCGCCCGAGGGCAGGGTGATGCGCGCGCCCGAACCGTCGGCCGCGCGCCGCAGGGCAGCCTCGAGCGCGGGGTCGGCCAGCGCGCCGATCGAGATCACGGTCAGGCCGACGCCCTGTTCCAGCACCGCCGGGCCGTAGGCGCGCAAGCCTTCATGGCCGGTGCACTCGGCGATGCCATGCGGCGCGGCGGCGACCAGCAGGTCGATGTCGCTCACAACAGGCGTGCCGGGCGGCAGCGCGGCCCGGGCCTCGGCGATCCTGTTCTCGCGCACCAGCACGCCGCCCAGCGCGACGTTGTTGGCGCGGCCCTCGCGCTGGATCAAACCGGCGACGACGCGCCCGATCGCGCCGCACCCGATCAGCCCGACCTTCTTCATCGCGGTCCCCTTTACGACGCCATCAGCTTGGCGATGACCGCCTCGTTCCACGCCATGCCGACGCCGGGCCTGTCCGGAATGACGAGGTGGCCCTTCTCGACCTTGTACGGCTCCTCGAGCACCGGATTCGCCCAGTCGACCCATTCGAGGTAGTGCGCGGTGGGCGTCGCCGTCATCAGGTGCGCGCTGGTCTCGGGGAAGAGATGGGTCGACAGCGGCACGCCATGCGCCTCCGCCAGCGCGGCACAGCGCATCCACGCATTGACGCCGCCGATCTTGGTGAGGTCGGGCATGGCGAAGTCCATGGCTCCGGCCGCGATCGCCTTGGCCATGTCCGATGCGCACCAGAAATTCTCGCCGATCTGGACCGCGGTCTTGAGCGCGGCGGCAATCTTGGCATTGCCGGCATAGTCGTCGGCGCGCGTCGGCTCCTCGATCCAGTAGAGCCCTTCGCCGTCGAGCGCGTGGCCGCGGCGGATCGCCTCGGGCACGGTCAGCGCCTGGTTGAAGTCGCACATCACCGTGGTGCCGGCGGGCACGGCGCGCATGACGGCGCGGGTCACCGCCACGTCCTCCTCGATCGTCGGGTAGCCGAGGCGCAGCTTGATCGCGTCGAAGCCGAACTCCAGCAGCTCGACCGCCTCCTTCGCCGTCTTCTCGGCGCCGGCCAGGCCGAGGCCGGTGCTGTTGTAGGCCTTGACCGGCCGGACCGCGCCGCCGACCAGCCGCGCCAGCGGCGCGCCCAGCGCCTTGCCCTGCGCGTCCCACAGCGCCATGTCGATTCCGGCGATGGCGAGCGTCACCAAGCCGGTGCCGTTGAGCAGCATGAAGCGCTTGCGCAGCAGCATCTCGATCGGAACCGGCGCAGCCTTCTGGCCTTGGAGCAGCCCCGCCACGTCCTGCAGCAGCGCCACCATCGCCTTCAGCGCGGCGGGGTGCGGCACGAACACATAGGCGATGCCGGTGACGCCTTCCGCGGTCTCCACGTCGATCAGCACGAGCGGCGCCTTGGTCACCCCGCCCGAGGCGGTGGTCAAGAGGCGGCGCATCGGCGCCAGCAGCGCGCGCACGCGCAGCGAACGGATCGTCAGGTCGGCGACAGGCATGGATCGGGCGTCCCCCTCAGGATCAAGGGCGCGGATCATAGCGGCCGACCAGGGGAAGAGGAAATCGCTGGACGGAGGCGACTAGCGGCCGCGGTCGTGCTCGATCGTCGTGAGCGCGGGCGGGGTCTGGGCCGTCGCGGATGGGGAGGTGCCGACCAGGGTCGGTGCCGTGGGCGGCTTCACGCGCGCCAAGGGGGCGACCGGCTGGGCCTCGAGCTGCTCAATGAAAGGCAGGCGCGGGGCAACGATCTGGGCGATGGCGACGACCACGGCGCCGAGGATCAGGTCGCGGAGCAATTGCCGACGGCGATAGGAACGGCGCTGGCGTGGCGTATAGAGGCGGCGGTGCACGGCTGGTCATCCTGACCAAGGGGAGAGCTGTGGCGAGCGTATGGTTAACCGGTTGATTTTTTCTTAAATCCCCGCGATCGACCCTCAACCGTTTCCAACAATAACAACCGATGCGATAGATTTAACGTTGCGTTTACCTTTGGCTGCTACGGCTGGTCGCCGCATGAGCCGCGCCATCGCCATATTCGGCAGCTGCGTCACCCGCGACGCGTTCGAGCTGCGGTCCCGCCTGTCGGCAAATGCCGACACGGTCGCGCTCTACCTGTCGCGCACGACGATCAACGCCAGCCTGGCGCCGCCGGTTTCGGCGCTGGCAGGCCCGCCGTCCGGGACGCAGGTGAAGTTCGAGGAACGCTGCGTCGTGTCCGACCTGGAAAAGACGCATTTCCAGGAACTCCGCCGCAAGCGCTTCGACGTGCTGGTGATCGACCTGATCGACGAGCGCCACTGGCTGGTCGACATCGACGGCGGCGAGGCGGCCTACTCGGTGCCCTTCGTGAAGCTGTGCGAGAGCCGCGGCATCGACCACGCGGCCTTCCGCCGCACGCCGCCGGCCGATGCCGGACTGATCCGGCGGACGCTGGTGAACATCCCCAGCTTCGTGGCGCGGCTTGCCGCCGTCGTCGCTCCCGACCGGATGATCCTGCACGAGGCGGTATGGGCCCGGCGCTTCCTGGCAAGGGACGGGTCGATCCGGGACTTCGCCCAACAGCGCGCCATCGACGAGGCCAACGCCGTCCTCGAATCCTACTATGCGGCGCTGAAGGCCACCTGTCCGGCCATGCGCTCGATCCGCGTGCCGGAAGACCGGGTGCTCGGCGACGAGGCCCATCGCTGGACCCTCGAGCCGTTCCACTACGCCGAATCCTACTACCGCGAATTCCTGCGCCAGTACGACCGCATCGTCGCCGAGGCGACGCCCGCCCGCGCCAATGTCGCGTAGCGTCCCCGGGGCCTAGACCTCCAGCGCCATGCCGCCGCCGGCCGGGTCGGCGGCGCCGGTCACCTTGTCGCCGTCGATCATGATCCCGTGCACGCGCGCGACGGTGAAGCTCTGCGTCGACCGCGCGGTCTTGTAGCCCATCTGGCCCAAGGCCTCGCAGGTATAGGTCGGGATGCGCGCGCCGACGTCGATCACGTCGCTGGTGGCCGAGATGCGCTGCGCGGCGATCGCGTCGCCAATGGTCATGCCGTGGTCGATCACGTTGACGATCACCTGGGTGATCGCCATCGGGATGTTCGACCCGCCCGGCGCGCCGATGACGAGATGCGGCTTGTCGCCCTTGAACACGATGGTCGGCGTCATCGACGAGACGCGACGCTTGTTCGGCGCCAGCGACTGGGTGCGGCCCGGCCGCGGGTCGTAGCTGCCGAGCTGGCCGTTGTACATGAAGCCCAGTCCCGGCGTGACGACGCCGGACTGCATGCCGTTGGTGTGGGTCAGCGCGACGGCCAGGCCGTTGCGGTCGAGCGCCGAGAGATGCGTGGTGTCGTTCGCCTCTTTCGGCTGGGCGCGGTTCACATGCGCCTTGTCGCCGCGCTTGATCGCCGCGGCGTCGTCGAGCGCGCCCTTCGACCCGATGATGTCCTCGAGCGGCGTCGGCGCCAGGCGCGGGTCGGTGATGACCTCGTCCTTCAGCGCCTGGCCGCGCTTCATCGCCTCGGCCAGCACGCGGATGTACTGCGCCGAGTTGTGGCCGAGCGACTTCAGGTCGAACTGCTCCAGCGTGTGCAGCATGCGCAGCACCACGGCGCCGCTGTTCGGCGGCGGCGTGACCGCGATGCGGTGGCCGCGATACGAGCCCCAGATCGGCTGCTCGACCGCGATCTCGTAGTTCTTGAGGTCGGCGGCCGAGAGGAACCCGTCGTTCTTCTTGAAGTCCTCGACGATCTTCTGGCCGATCTCGCCGGTATAGAACGCGTCCGGCCCGCCCTCGGCGATGGCCTTGAGCGTGCGGGCGAGGTCCGGGTTCTGGACAAACGACCCCGGGCGTCGCTGGGCACCGTCCTTCTCGTAGAACAGCCTGGCGCAGTCCGGCGTGTGGCGCAGCTTGTCGTTGGTCGGCACGCGGCCGAGGCTGTCGTCCGACATGCGGTAGAAGAACTCGAAGTTCTGCACCTTGTAGCCGTTCTCGGCCATGGCGATGGCCGGCGCCAGCACGTCCTTCCACGGCAGCTTGCCGTATTTCTGGTGCGCGTAGTGGAAGCCGCGCACCGAGCCCGGGATGGCGATCGACTTGTAGCCGACCTCGTTGACCCTGCCCTTCAGCACGAAGCCGAACCCGTCGCGGGTCTCGTACTCCAGGAGGTCTTCCCACATGCCCTCGCGCACCGAAGCGGGGGCCTGGGCCAGGAAGGTGATCGACTCGTGCTGGCCCGACTTCGCGTCGTGGACCTGCATCACGCCGTAGCCGCCGATGCCGCACATCATCTGGTCGAGCACGCCCTGGGCGAAGCCGGTGGCGATGGCCGCGTCCATCGCATTGCCGCCCTTCATGAAAATGCGCGCGCCGACTTCGACCGCATCGGGCTGCTGCCCGACGATCATGTTCTTGCTCATGGGACCCCGCTTGAAATGGCGCGCGATCCTAGCACCGCGCGGGTGTTTGCTGGCAAACGCGCGCTTCGCATCGTCATGCGATCCTGCTATGCCGCAGGCGCAGGGCATGGGGAGCGAAGCATGGGCGTGCTGAGCGGACTGAGGATCGTCGAGATGGCGGGCATCGGGCCCGCGCCTTTTGCGGGCATGATGCTGGCCGACCACGGCGCCGAGGTGCTGTGCATCGACCGCCTGGCGCCATCGGGCCTGGGCATCCCCGCGGCGGAGCCCGAACTCGATCCGCTGGGGCGCGGCAAGCGATCGGTGGCGCTGGACCTGCAGAAGCCCACGGGGGCGGCGGCGGCGCTCGACCTGATCGTCCGGGCCGACGCAGTGATCGAGGGATTCCGGCCCGGCGTCATGGAGCGTCTGGGCCTCGGTCCCGATCCCTGTCTGCAGCGCAATCCGAAGCTCGTCTACGGGCGCATGACCGGCTTCGGCCAGACGGGGCCGCTCCGCGACCGCGCCGGTCACGACATCGACTACATCGCGCTCACGGGCGTGCTCGACGCCATCGGCCCGGCGGGGCACAAGCCGGTGCCGCCGCTGAACCTGGTCGGTGATTTCGGCGGCGGCGGCATGATGCTGGCGTTCGGGGTTGTCGCGGCGCTGCTCAACGTGCAGCGGGGCGGGCAAGGCCAGGTAGTCGACGCCGCGATGACCGAGGGCGCGTCGCTGCTCGGCGCGATGTTCCATGGCCTTGCCGCGATGGGGCTGTGGGACCGGGCGCGTGGCGGCAACCTGCTCGACGGCGGCGCGCCGTTCTACGACACCTACGAGACCGCGGACGGGAAGTTCATCGCCATCGGCGCGATCGAGCCGAAGTTCTATGCAGAGCTGCTGCGCGGCCTGGGCCTCGATCCCGACACGCTGCCGGAACAGATGGACCGCGCGCGCTGGCCCGCGCTCAAGGCCTCGATCGCTGCCGCAGTGAAACGGCGCAGCCAGGCCGCGTGGGTGGTGGCGTTCGACGGCACCGATGCCTGCGTCCAGCCGGTGCTGTCCTTCGCCGACGCCGCCGGCCATCCGCACAACAGGGCGCGGGACAGCTTCGTCCAGGCCCATGGCCTGACCCAGCCCGCGCCGGCGCCGCGCTTCATGGCCACCCCGGGCGCGATCGGCCGGGCGCCACCGGCGCCGGGCGCCGACACCGCTTCGGCGCTGGCGGACTGGGGACTGCCCCCGGCCGTCCTCGCCGCGCTGCGAAGCGCGGGAGCCGTCCCTTAGGTAAACATATGAAATATCACAAGTATGCGGACTTGTGACTTTCCCGAGCTTTGCGCCCGCACGCGGCAGGGGTACACTTTGTTATTGCCACGATGGATCCAGCCAGCCGCGAAAGGCGGTGGAATTCAGTGGTTTGCTGTGAACGGCATCACTGCGGCGGATCCAGGGCCGCCCTATCCTGCCGGCCAACACTGCAGAGGAACACACCCATGAACACACCCTTGCGGATTGCGCTCCTCGGCCTCGCGCTTGGATTCACCGCGCCCGCGATGGCGGCGCTGAACGACGCGGCGGCACCCGAAGCCCGCTTCGCGCAGCCGGCCGGCGTGCAAGTCGCCCAGCAGATCGCCCTCCCCACCGGCGAGCGCCTGCTTCGCGGCTATACCGGCGGCGGCGGAACCTACGCTCCCTCGGGCTATGACGCTGCCGGCGGTTCCGGCGGTGGCTCCGGCGGCGGCGGTGGCTCTGGCGGCGGCTCCGGTGGCGGCGGCGGCGGTTCCGGCGGCGGCGGCGGTGGCTCCGGCGGCGGTGGCGGTGGCGGTGGCGGTGGTTCCGGCGGCGGCGGCGGTGGGTCCGGCGGCGGCGGCGGTGGCGGCTGGTAGGGCCGCCCCTTAGCCTCGGCAACGCTGGAAGGGGGACGTCCCATGCGATTCAAGGGAACGATCGGGTTCGGCGCGACGGCGATGGCCGTGCTGCTTTCGATGAGTGTTGCGGCCCGCGCCGATGCGCCGGTCACGGACTGCGACAACCTCGCCGCCCATCCGGCCGACCCGAACAAGGTCACGGCCGGGGTGCAGTGGGACCTGATGAAGGGGCGCGAGGCGATCCGCGCCTGCGAGGCAGCAGTACAGTCCTATCCCGACTCCCTCCGGCTGCGCTTCCAGCTCGGCCGGTCGCTGCTGCGCATGCAGCGTCGCGACGACGCGCTTCCCCACCTGATCGACGCCGCCGAGAAGGGCTACCTGATCGCCTACTCGAACATCGGCGGCACCTACCAATTCGACCTGAAGAACTATGCCGAGGCGCTGAAGTGGTACCGCCGCGGCGCCGAGCAGGGCGACGACGCCTCGATCTACCACCTGGCCGAGCTCTACATCGACGGCACCGGCGTGCCGCAGAACTTCTCCGAGGCGATGAAGCTCTACGTGCCGCTGGCGCAGAAGAACAATGCGCTCGCGGTCTACAAGATCGGGCTGATGTACACCCGCGGCGACCACACCGTGCCGCGCGACTACGCCAAGGCGATGCAATGGTACCAGCGCGCCGCCGAGCTTGGCTTCGCGCGCGCGCAGAACGACATCGGCTACCTTCTCGAGGAAGGCCTTGGCACGAAGAAGGATGTCGCGGCGGCGGCCAAGTGGTACCGCGTCTCGGCCGAGCAGGGCTGGAGCAAGGGCCAGGTCAACCTGGCGCGCCTGCACGAGGACGGGCAGGGCGTGGCGCAGGACCGCAAGGAGGCGTTCTACTGGTATCGCCTGGCCAAGGATTCGCGCGAGACCGACGACCGCAATCGCGCCAATGCCCGCATCGACGAGCTGCGCAAGCGTTTGTCGCCGCAGGAGCTGGCCGAGGTCGACGCCCGCGCCAACAAGTGGCGCCAGCTGGCGCCCGAGGAAACCATCGCCATGCTGCCGCCGCCGGCGGATCCGAACTACCGGCCGCCGGTCGAGCTGGCGATGGTCGACAAGAGCTACACGCCGGCGCCTGCGGCGAAGCCCGCGCCGGCGAAGCCCGCGACCAAGACCGCCGCGGCGCCGTCCGCCCCGGCCGGTGTCGACGCCGGCTACGTGCCGCCGCCGGCGCCTGGGTCGAAGGATGCCGGCGCCAAGGCCGCGCCGGGTGGCGTGGACGCCGGCTACGTGCCGCCCTCGGTGATCGAGATCGAGAGCATGGAGGCGAAATACGTCGCGACGAAGAGCGCCAATGTGCGCGGCGGGCCCGATGCGGCCGCGGCGCTGGTCGGCAAGCTCGATCGCGGCCAGCAGGTCGACGTCACCGGCAAGGTGAAGGGCCAGAACTGGCTGGCGGTCACGGTCGACGGCAAGAAGGGCTATGTCAGCGCCGGCCTGGTCGAGCCCGCGAAGCCGACGGCCGTCGCCGCCGCTCCCGCTGCGCCGCCGGCGGCCGCGCCCGCCCCCGTCGCCACGCCGGCAGCCGCCGCTGCCGCCGCCGTCGCCGCCGTCGCCGCGCCGAAGGCCGACGCGCAGCCCAGCGCCGCGGAAGAGCTGGCGCAGATCCTGAAGCAGGTCGATTTCGGCTCCTACCATGCGCTGGTGATCGGCAACACGGGCTACAAGCACATCGAGAAGCTGGTGTCGCCGAAGGCCGACGCGAACGCGATCTCGAAGCTGCTGCGCGACGAGTTCGGGTTCAAGGTCACGACGATCATGGACGCGACCCGGTCCGACATTATCTCGGCCTTCGCCAAGATGCGCGCGAGCCTGAAGGAGCGCGACAACCTGCTCGTCTACTATGCCGGCCACGGCATCGTCGACGACGCCACCCAGCGCGGCTACTGGCTGCCGATCGACGCCGAGCGCGACGTGCCGACCAACTGGGTCTCGACCGCGGACATCACCGACATGGTGCGCGCGATGTCGGCCAAGCACGTGATGATCGTGGCTGATGCCTGCTACTCGGGCACGCTGATGCGCACCGCCTCGGCGCGCGTGCTCACCGCGCGCGAGAAGGTGCCGTGGCTGAAGCGCATGAGCGAGAAGCGCGCCCGCGTCGTCATGTCCTCGGGCGGCATGGAGCCGGTGATGGACTCGGGCGGCGGCGAGCACTCGGTCTTCGCCAAGGCCTTCATCACCGCCTTGAAGGAGAACACCGGGGCGTTCGACGCGCTGACCCTGTTCGAGACGCTGCGCCGTCCGGTTGTGCTCAATTCGGACCAGACGCCGCAGTTCGCCGACATCCGCAACGCCGGCCATGACGGCGGCGAGTTCATCTTCGTGCGGCGGCCGGCGGCGAACTAGGAGATAGAGCGCAGGAGACGAAGAGCGGCGGCCGCAACCGCCGCTCTTCGCTTTTCTACAGCGCCGACAGCATCAGGCTGCGCTTGGCGCGGTGCTCGGTCGGCGAGATGAGCTGCGCCTCCAGGAGCTGGTTGAGCAGCACCAGTGCGTCCTTGGGCTGCATCTCGCCGGGCGTGATCTTGGCGAGCGCGCGGGCGCGGCGCTGCACGAACTCGTCCTGCGTCACGCGCCTGTCGCGGAACAGGCGGTTTGCTTCCGACAGCTCGGAGGCAATGTTGCTCGCCGGCGATTCGCTCAGGATCTCGCGCTCCTTCTGCGCGTACTCCTCGCGCGAGATCACGTTCTGCCTCAGGAGGTCCTGGAGCTGCGCCAGGCGCGCCTGCTTGGCGGAATCCCCCGAGGCGGTGGCGGGCCCCGGGGCCGGCGCCGGTGTCGGGCGCGGCGGGGGTGCGGGTTGCGGCTGCGGGGTCAGGGCGGCGACGCTGGTCGGCGGCGGCGCGGGCTGGGCCGAGGCCGCCGCCGGGGCGGGATAGGGCGAGGGCGGTGCGGCTGCAGGCGCTGGCGCCGGCCGGGCGTTTGCCTGCGCCACGGGGGCCGGCGCGACCGGGGCCGGCGCGACCGGGGCCTGCGCCGCCGGGCGGGC
>JAEULC010000264.1 GCA_016792605.1 Rhodospirillales bacterium | reverse complement strand
CAGCGGCTACGTGATGGGCGCGTGCATCAACGGCGCGCTCAACGCCGGCGTGCGCTCGCTGGCGCTGGAGTTCGCCAAGATCGGCTGCCGCGCCAACGTCATCTCGCCGAGCCTGGTGGAAACGCCGCTGCTCGATGCGCTGCACGGCCACGACAAGGACGAGCGCATCGCCAAGCTGGCCGCGCGCCTGCCGGTCAAGCGCATCGGCACGGCCGAGGAATGCGGCATGGCGGCGCTCTACCTGATGTGCAACGGCTACGTCACCGCCCAGGTGCTGGGCGTGGACGGCGGCCACGTTGCAATGGAGTAGGGCGCCATGGAATAGGCGCTACTGGTCGAACAGGTGGCAGGCGACGCCGCGTCCCTGCCCCAGTTCCTTCCAGGCGGGGTACTCTGCCTTGCAGCGCTCCATCGCATGCGGGCAGCGCGGATGGAAATGGCAGCCACTCGGCGGATTGGCGGCTGAGGGCACCTCGCCCTCGATCCGCATCATCTGCACCTTGGCCTTCGGGTCGGGCACCGGCGAGGCGCCGCGCAGCGCCTGGGTGTAGGGATGCAGTGGCTCGTCGAACATCCGCGGCAAGGGCCCGCGCTCGACGATGCGGCCCAGATACATCACCGCGACGGCCTGGCAGAACCAGCGCACCACTCCCAGGTCGTGCGACACGAAGACGTAGCTGAGGCCCCGCTTCTCCTGCAGTCCGCGCAAGAGCAGCAGCACCTGGGCCTGGATCGACACGTCCAGCGCCGACACCGGCTCGTCGGCGATCACCAGCTCGGGCTCGACCGACAGCGCGCGGGCGATGCCGATGCGCTGGCGCTGGCCGCCGGAGAACTCGTGCGGGTAGCGCCGCGCCGCCTCTTGCGGCAGCCCGACTTCAGCCAGCAGCCCCGCGACGCGCTGGTCCAGGTCCTTGCCCTTGGCGAGCCCGTGCACCTGCATCGGCTCGGCCAGCGTCTTGCCGATCAGCCGCTTCGGATTTAGCGAGGCATAGGGGTCCTGGAACACGATCTGCATCTTGCGCCGGAGCGCCTGCAGGCCCGACTGATCGAGCGCATGGACGTCCTGACCGGCGAAGCGGATCGTGCCGGCGTCCGGCTCGATCAGGCGCAGCACGGCGCGGCCCGCCGTGGACTTGCCGCAGCCGGATTCGCCGACCAGGCCAAAGGCCTCGCCCTGCTTTACCGTGAAGCTGACGCCGTCGAGCGCCCGCACCGTGACGGTCTTCGGGTTGGGAAAGCCGCGCTTGACCGTGAAGAACTTGCGCAAGCCCTCGACGGTCAGGATATCGGCCGTCACGCAGCACCCCCGGCCCGCACCCAGCAGCGCGCGAAATGCGTCGCCGTGCCCTGCAGCGGCTCGAGCGGCGGCGACTGCTGCTCGCAGATCGCCTGCTTCAGGCCGCAGCGTGGCGCGTAGCGGCAGCCCTGGGGCATGCGGCTGATCGGCGGCACCTGGCCCGGAATGGCGAACAGCTCCGCGCTGGTCCGGTCGACGCGCGGGATCGAGCGCATCAGCGCCTCGGTATAGGGGTGCGTCGGCCGGTCAAAGAGTTCGCCCACCGGCGCGGTTTCGACGATCTCGCCAGCGTACATCACGGCCACGCGGTCGGCGATGGTCGCGACGACGCCGAGATTGTGGCTGATGAAGATCATCGACATGCCGAAACGCTGCTTGAGTTCCGCCAGCAGCACGAGCACCTGGGCCTGGATGGTGACGTCGAGCGCCGTGGTTGGCTCGTCGGCCAGCAGCACCTGGGGCTGGCAGGCGAGCGCCATGGCAATCATCACGCGCTGGCGCATGCCGCCGGAGAACTGGTGCGGGTAGTCGTCGAGCCGCTGGCGGGCCGAAGGAATCTTCACCTCCTCCAGGATCGCCAGCGCCTTCTCGCGTGCCTCGCTTGCCGAGATGTCGCGGTGGTAGCGCAGCACCTCGGCAACCTGGAACCCGATGGTCAGCACCGGGTTCAGGCTGGTCATCGGCTCCTGGAAGATCATGGCGATGCGGTCGCCGCGCAGCTTGCGCATCTCCAGGTCGTCGAGGTCGGGCAGGTTGCGCCCCTCGAACTCGATCCGTCCCCTGGCGACGCGGCCCGCGGCCTTGGGGATCAACCCCATGATCGACAGCGCGGTGATGCTCTTGCCACAGCCGCTTTCGCCGACCAGCGCCAGGGTTTCGTTGCGCGCAAGCTGGAAATCCATGTCGCGCACGGCGGCGTGCCACTGGCCGCCGATGCGGAATTCGGTGGTCAGCCCTTGAACGGAAAGAACCGGCGCCTCAGCCACCGCGCTCCCCCTTCAGCTTGGGATCGACCACGTCGCGCAATCCGTCGCCGATCATGTTCAGCGCGAAGACGACGATCAGGATTGCGATCGAGGGCGCGATCGAGAGCCAGGCGGAGTCGAGGATGTGCTCGAACCCCTCGCGGATCATGCCGCCCCAGGTCGGCGTCGGCGGGCGGACGCCGAGGCCGATGAAGCTGAGGCTGGCCTCGACGCGGATCGCGGTGGCGAGCCACAAGCTGCCCATCACCAGGATCTCGGGGAAGATGTTGGGCAGGATATGCACGACCAGGATGCGCGGGTGCGAGTAGCCGAGCGCCCGGCAGGCCTCGATATAGTCGCGCTCCTTGACGCTGACCGTCGGCGCGCGGGCGATCCGCGCGAAGGGCGGGATCGCGGTCAGTGCGATGGCGAAGATCAGGTTGCCGATGCTGGGACCGAGCATCGCCACCACCATCAGCCCCAGGATCAGCGACGGGAAGGACAGGAGCACGTCCATCGCCTGCATGATCACCAGGTCGAGCTTGCCGCCGAAGTAGCCTGCGATCATGCCGATGATCGAGCCGATGATCATGGCGATGGCGATCGAGACCGTGCCGATCCACAGCGAGATCTGCGCGCCGTAGACCAGCCGCGCCCAGATGTCGCGGCCGTAGCTGTCCGTCCCCAGGACGTACTCGGCCGAGGGCCCCTTGAGCTTGTCCAGGATGTTCTGCTCCAGCGGATCGTGCGAGGTCAGCACCGGCGCCAGGATCGCGATCAGGATCACGACCGCCATGGTGACGATGCCGACCCAGGACGTCTTGTTGGCGTTGAGCGCCCGCAGCATCTGGCGCATCGCGCGGGCGCGGCCGCCGTCCTGCGCCGGGGCGGTGGCGTCGGCGGCGCTCATTGGTACTTCACGCTCATTGATACTTCACCCGGGGATCGATGAAGCCGTAGGTGAGGTCGGTCAGCAGGTTGGTGACCACGATGATGAAGGTGTACACCACCATCAGCCCCTGCAGCATCGTGTAGTCGCGCTGGGTCAGCGCGCCGACGATCAGCTTGCCCAGGCCCGGCCGGTTGAACACGATCTCGGTCAGGACCGAGTTGCCGATCAGGATGCCCAGATAGAGGCCGACCACGGTCACGACCGGGATCAGCGCGTTGCGCAGGCTGTGCCGCCAGACCACCGCCATGCTCGGCACGCCCTTGGCATGGGCGGTGCGGATATAGTCCTCGCCCAGCACCTCCAGCATCGACGAGCGCGTCACGCGCGTGATGTAGGCCGCCATGATGATGCCGAGATTGGCCGCGGGGAGGACGAGATGCTTCGCGCGGTCGGCAAGGCTGCCGTCGCCGCCCGAGCTGATGACCGGCAGCCAGCGAAGCTGGATGGCGAAGACCAAGAGCAGCATGATGGCCATCACGAAGGCCGGGAAGGACAGGCCCAGCAGCGAGCCGATCCGGGTCACGTAGTCGATCGTGTCGTTGCGATGGAGCGCCGACCACACGCCCAACGGCACGCCGATGATCGCGCCGACCAGGACGGAGACGAACGTCAGCTCGATGGTGAACGGCAGGACGTTCAGCACCTCGCCCAGGACGGCGCGGCCGGTGACCATGGAGCTGCCCCAGTTGCCGGTCAGCGCCCCGCCCATGAACTCGAAATACTGCACCCAGAGCGGCCGGTCGAGGCCGAGGCGCGCGCGCAGCGCCTGGATCGCCTCGGCGCTCGCCTGGTCGCCCATGATCACCTGGGCCGGGTCGCCCGGCATGATGCGGGCGACCACGAACACCACGGTCAGCACGGCCAGCAGCGTCGGAACCGCGAACAGCAGCCGCTTGATCAGGAACCGCAGCATCGGTCATCGGACCGGCGCCGGACGGAAGCCCGCCGGCGCCGGTCCTCCGGCCCTACTTGAGGTAGGTCTGCTCGGTGATCATCGGCCCCAGGCTCAGGCTGCCCTTCAGGTCGTAGCCGAAGACCAGGTTGTCCTTGTAGCCGAAGACCTGGAGCTGCTCGTGGCTCGGCACGGCGCAGACCTTCTCCATCAGCTTCACCTGCGCCGTCTTCCACAGCGCCTTGGCCTTGTTCACGTCGGTCTCCACGCGCGCGGCGTCGATCTCGGCATCGGCGTCGTTGCAGTGCGTGAAGTTGGTCACCGCCGTCGGCGTGTTGACGATGCTGCGCCCGTGGTAGAACTGCGTCAGGTAGATGTCGGCCACGGGGAAGCGCGCCGCCGCATAGTGGACGATCGGGCTCAGGTCCTTGCGGATCTGGGCGTGGAACGTGGCGTGCTCCACCACGTCGATCTGCAGGTTGATGCCGACCTTCTTCAGCATCGCCTGCCACACTTCCATCGTCGGCAGCATGCCCGACAGGTTGGTGTGGATGACCTTCAGCGTGAAGCCGTTCGGATGGCCGGCCTCCTTGAGCAGCGCCTTCGACTTCTCGAGGTCGAACGGCAGCAGCGGCACGTCCTCGGAATAGCCGAGATAGCCGATCGGCACGATCGACTTGGCCTCGCGCGAGGTCGAGGCGCCCTTGAACGCCACCATCGCCTTGCGGTCGATCGCGTGCGCAATCGCCTTGCGCACCCGGATGTCCTTCAGGATCTCGTGGTTGGTGTTGAGGTAGATGGCCGACAGCTCGCCGGGCTCGATCACGGCGACGACGGCGCCCTTGACCTGCTTGGTGCGATCGACCCAGGTCTGGTTCTGGGCGCCGTACACCAGGTCGAGTTCGCCGGCCGAGAAGGCCAGGTCGCGGCTGGCGTCGGATTCGATGAACTTGTACTCGATCCGGTCGATCTTCGGCTTGCCGCGGAAATAGTCGGCGTTCGCCACCAGGGTCACGGACTGCTGCGGCTTGTATTCCTGGAACTTGAACGGTCCGGTGCCCACGGGCTTCAGCTTGAAGTTCTCGCCCGCCGCCTCGGCCGCCTTCATGCAGACGATGTTGCCGCCGTGCAGGTTCGACACCATGCCAAGCAGGCTGGGAATCGGGTTCTTCAGCGTGATCTTGACCGTCGACGCATCGGGCGCCTCGACCTTGTCGAAATCCTTGTAGTCCGACGAGAAGGACGAGGTCTTGCTGTCGCCGGCCCGCTTCAGCGAGTAGACGACATCGGCCGAGGTCAGCTCGTTGCCGTCATGGCACTTCACGCCCTTGCGCAGGTTGAACGTCCATTCCTTGCCGTCGGCCGACGCGGTCCACTTCTCCGCCAGGTCGGGCTCGATCAGCTCGGGGCTGATCGTGCCGGGCTTGAACCGCACCAGGCCGCTGAAGATCATCTGCAGCAGCGCCTTGTCCGGCGTCGTCGCGGTGATGTGCGGATCCAGGCGGCCCACGTCCTTGGTCGCCATGCCGTAGCGCAGGACCTTCTCCTGCGCCCGGGCGTCGCCTGCCGCGCCAATGGAAAGGGCCGCCGCGCCGGCCAGCAGCGCCGCGGCAAACATGCTCTTCGTCATCCCCGGTCTCCCCGTATTGCCAGTCACTATGAGCTGATTTGCGCTCATCCCTGGCCGGACTGTGGCCGGAATCCCCCTAGCCACGCAAGCCTTATCGCGCCGCAATACCAGCAGCGGCAAAGCGTTCCGGCGCGAAGGGCTGGAGCGGCGTAGCGCTGCGCCCCTCGAGCACGAGTTCGCCAAGGATTTCCCCCATGCCCGGGCCGAGCTGGAAGCCGTGGCCGGAGAAGCCGAAGGCATGGATCAGGCCTGGCGTCGAAGGGCTGGCGCCGATCACCGGGATGCCGTCGGGCATCGCGCCCTCCAGGCCGGACCAGCTCCGCAGCAGCCGGGCACCGCGCAGGCCGGGCACCACCTCGACCGCACGCGCGATCGCGCCCGATGTGATCGGAGGCAAGGCGCGCGCGCGACCGGCCCCTGCATCGCCCCAGCCCGACCCGCCGCCGAAGATCACGTTGCCGCGCGCGATCTGGCGTATATAGACATTGCCGCCGACGACGCCGAGATTGTGCTCCACGACAAACGGCAGCGGCTCGGTGACGCACATGTTCGGCGTCATCAGCTCCTCCGGCAGCCGGTCGCCGAACATCGCCGCGATCTCGTGCCCCCAGGCGCCGGCGACGTTGACCAGCGTGCTGGCGCGCACCGTGACGCCCTTGTCGGTGCCGACGATGAAGCCGCCGGCGTCGCGCGATGCGGCCGTCACGCGCGTCTGCTCGCGCAAGGTCGCACCGGCCTTGCGCGCGGCGCGGGCGAAGAGCGGCGCTACCAGGCGCGGATTGGCGTGCCCGTCATCGGCGACCAGCGAGGCGCCAATCACCTGCTCGCCGAGCCAGGGATAGCGCGCCCGGATCGCGTTGCGGCCGAAGAGCTCCACGCCGACGCCACGTTCCCGCGCGCCGGTGGCCCAGGTCTCCAGCTCCGCCATCTCCGCATCGGAGCGGGCCAGCTTCAGGTGGCCGCTGACCACGAACTCGCCGTCATGGCCGACCAGCGACGGCAGCCTGTCCCAGACGGCGCGCGACCGCGTCGCCAGGGGCAGCTCGGGATAGGCGCGGCCCTGGCGCCGCACGCCGCCATAGTTCACCCCGCTCGCCTGGCTGCCGCAGAGCCTGGCTTCCAGCAGCACGACCGAAAGGCCGCGCTGGCGCAGGTGCAGCGCCGTCGAGCAGCCTGCCGTGCCGCCGCCGACGATGACGACGTCGGCCTTGAGCGCTTCAGCCAAGGTGCCGCCTCACAGCGTGTCCTCCAGCCGGCAGTTCACCAGCATCTCGGCGATCGCCGCCGTGTTCGGCAGCGCCAGCGCAAGCGCAACCACTTCGGCCAGGTCGCCGGGGTCGATCATCTCCGACCGCGACACCTTGGTGACGCCGGCCGTGAGATCGGTGGCGACGAAGCTGGGGCAGACCGCCGTCACCCGCACCCCGTCATCCCAGCCGATGCGCCGCGTCGCGTGGGTAAGCGCCATCAGCGCGAACTTGGACATGGCGTAGCCGGCATTCTCGTTCTTCACCCGCTTGCCCGACAGCGAGGAGATGTTGACGATCCGGCCCGTCCCGGCCTTGCGCAGGTGCGGCAGGGCCAGGCGGATCATCCGCATCGGCGCCTTCACGTTCACCGCCCAGAGCGCATCGAGGTTCGTGTCGTCCGCATCTTCGACTTGCGCCACCGGCGCAATGCCGGCGTTGTTGACCAGGCCGTCGATGCGGCCGAACCGCGCCACGGTCGCCGCCACCCAGGCCTCGTCGCTGCCCGGCTTCGCCGCGTCATAGGCATGGGTCAGCACGCGGTCCGACGCCGCCTCGGGCAGCCTGGCGAACGTCCTCGGGTCGCGCGCGCCCAGGCTCACGCTGTAGCCCTTGCCCAGCAGCGCCCCGGCGACCGCGCGGCCGATGCCGCGATTGGCGCCGCTGATCATCACCACCCGCCCCTTGGGCTCCAGCATGCTCTCCCCTTCTCTCGGCAGTCCGTGGCATAGTCCGGCCCCACCCTACCCAAACCTGGTCCGGAGAGCCAAACCGATGAAATACGTTCCGCTCGGCCGCAGCGGCCTGATGGTCAGCCGCATCTGCGTCGGCGGCAATTCCTGGGGTGCGGCGGGTCGTCGCACCTGGTCCGCCTTCGGCCTCGAGGAAAGCCGTCCCTTCTTCAAGCGGGCGCTCGACGTCGGCATCAACTTCTTCGACACTGCCGACGCCTACAACCTGGGCGAGAGCGAGAAGATCATCGGCGAGTGCCTGGTCGGCCAGGTGCCGCGCGAGGAAATCGTCATCTCGACCAAGGTCGGCCTGAAGATGAGCGACAAGCCGAACGACATCGGCCTGGGCCGCAAGCACCTGGTCGCCTCGCTGGAGGCGCAGCTGAAGCGCCTCCGGACCGACTACATCGACGTCTACCAAGTCCACCGCCTGGATTCGATGACGCCGCTGGAGGAGTTCATGGCGACGCTGACCGACATGGTGCGCGCCGGCAAGGTTCGGTACATCGGCGGCTCGACCATGCCGGCCTACAAGTTCGCCCAGATGCTGATGCTGGCGGACTGGAAAGGCTACGCCAAGCCGGTCGCGATGCAGAACCTCTACAACCTGATCCAGCGCGAGGAAGAGCGCGAGATGATCCCGGTCTGCCTGGAGGGCGGAGTCGGGCTCATCCCCTACAGCCCGCTGGCGCGCGGCTTCCTGTCGGGGACCCGCACCAAGGGCGGCGGCGGGGCGACCGAGCGCGCGCAGAAGGACAATCACCAGTACACGCAGATCTACCGCGACAGCGACTTCGCGATTTCCGACCGGGTGGGCGGGATCGCCAAGCAGCGCAACATCACCCACAGCCAAGTGGCGCTGGCGTGGATGCTGTCCAAGTCCGTGATGGCAGCGCCGATCATCGGCGCCACCAGGCTGGAATACCTCGACGACGCCGCCAAGGCGGTCGACGTTACCCTCACGGCCGAGGAGATCAAGTCGCTCGAAGCGCCCTACGAATGGCGCGTGCCGCCGGCGAACTGATTCCTGCCCCATGAATCTGTGGATCGATGCCGCCTTCATCGCCAGCTTCCTGGGGCTGGACTGGGCGGCATCGATGCACGTGGTGTCGCCGGTCGGCATTACGCCCTGGAACCCGTCGACCGGCCTGGCGCTCGCCTGGCTGATCCTGCGCGGCCCTTTCCGCGCCCTGCCCCTGCTCCTCGTCAACATCCTGTCGGACGAGGCGATCAAGGCGAACGCCGCCTCGGTTCCCATCGTGGTTGTGACCAACATGGTCGCCGTCGGGATCTACACGCTGGCAGCCGAGGTCCTGGTCAGGCGGCTGCAGGTGCAGACGCTGTTTCCGCGCCTGCAGGACCTGATCGTCCTGCTGATCGTCGCGGCGGTCGCCGCGGCATTCACCGCCTTGATCAATGTCTGGCTATTCGTCTGGGCCGGCGAACTGCCGGCGTCGAGCTACTCCGCGAGCGTGCTGCGTCAGTGGGTAGGCGACATCATCGGCATCGCGGTCGTCACTCCCGTCGTCCTGCGCGCGCAGGCGTGGCGCGAGTGGGCCTGGACGCCCAGCTTCTCGATTGCCGCCGAGATCGCCCTGGCGATGCTCAGCATCGCGGGCCTGCTCTGGATCGTGTTCGGTGTCGAGAGCACGAACGAGTACAAGGTGTTTTACCTGCTGTTCCTGCCGGTCGTGGCGATCGCGGTCCGCCACGGCATCGATGGCGCCTGCCTGGCGCTGGTCTTCACCCAGGTCGGGATGATCACGCTGATCCAGAGCCGCGGCCTGGGCCAGGCGGCGATGACCGACTTCCAGGTGCTGCTGCTGTCCCTCACGATCACGGGGCTGCTGACCGGCGTGGTCGTGTCCGAACGCCAGCGCGCCGAGCGCGCCTCGCGCGAGGCAGACCGCCGCCTGCGCGAGCGGCAGCACGAGCTGGAGCACGCCTCGCGCATCAGTTCGCTCGGCGAGATGGCGTCGCAGCTTGCGCACGAGTTGAACCAGCCGATGACGGCATCGCGCGCCTATATCAAGGCGGCGCAGCGCCTGCTGCTGGACGGCGGCTCTCCGGCACCGCCGGGGCCGTCGCGCGCCCTGGAGTCGATCAGCCACGCGATCACCCAGATCGACCTGGCCGGCGCCATCGTCCGCAACCTGCGCGACCTGATCCGGCGGCGCAGCGCTCCGCCCGAACGCATCGAGCTGCGCGAGATCGTCGAGCAGTCCCTGGCGCTGGTTCGGGCCCAGGTGCGCATGTCGGCGATCGACATCAGCCTGCGGGCCGCGCCGAACCTGCCCGCGATCCAGGCGGAACGGATCCGCATCCAGCAGGTGCTGATCAACCTGTTGCGCAATGCGATCGACGCGGTCGAGACGATGCCCGCGCATCGCCGGCAGATTGCCATCTCGCTGTCGCCCGCGCCTGACCCGCAGGGGGAAGTACAGGTGCTGGTTTCGGTGCGCGACCGCGGCAACGGAATCCCCCCGGATATCCAGGCCAACCTTTTCAACGCCTTCACCACCTCGAAACCGGACGGCCTCGGCCTGGGGCTGTCGATATGTCGTGGAATTGTCGAGGCTTATTCCGGGCGGCTGTGGCTCGAGTCGACCGGGCCGGAGGGCAGTGAATTTTGCTTCACCTTGCCGGCGACCAGTGCAAATATAAAAGAATGAGCACACAAGGAACGATTTTCGTCGTCGACGACGAGCCCGCCGTCCGCGATTCGCTGCAGGTCCTTCTCGGCACCTACGGTTTCGCGGTCGAAACCCACGCTACCGCCGCGTCCTTCCTGGACCGGGCCGACCCGCAACGTCCGGGATGCCTGGTCGCCGATGTGCGCATGCCCGGCATGACCGGGATCGAGCTGCAGCGCGAGCTCGCGCGCCGGGGCAATCCCATGCCCGTGATCGTGATCACCGGCCATGGCGACGTGCCGATGGCGGTGGACGCGCTGAAGGCCGGCGCGATGGATTTCCTGGAGAAGCCGCTCAACGACGAGGCGCTTGTACGCAGCATTCGCATCGCCCTGGAGCGCGACGAGCGCAGCCGGGCCGAGGGCCAGGAACTGTCGCGCCTGGGCGAACGCATGGCGCGGCTGACCGGGCGCGAGCGCGAGGTGATGATGCTGATCGTAGACGGCCTTGCCAACAACGCCGTCGCCGAGAAGCTCGGCATTTCCGCGCGGACGGTCGAGCACTATCGCGCCAACATCATGCAGAAGATGGAAGCCTCGAGCTTCGCCGAACTCGTCCGCATGGCGATCTCGCTGCAGGGACGCGACGCCTGATTCACCTGCCGGCCCTCGCTCCTGAGGGCCGGTTTTCCTCCGAGAAGCGGCCGTGACAAGCGCAATTCCAGGTTCCATGCCGCGTTCTCTCCCCCTTCTTGCCGGCATCATCGCCGCGGCCCTTCCAGGCGAAGCGATGGCCGCGGGCCTGCCCGGCGGAGAGCTGGCGCTGTGGTGGTCAGCGCCCTTCGCTGGCCTGCTGCTGTCGATCGCGCTGCTGCCCCTGCTGACGCCCAGGCTGTGGCACCACTACGACAACTACATCATCGCCGGCTGGGCGGCGCTGGTCGCTGTGCCGCTCTACCTGGTCTTCGGCAGCGGGCT
>JAEULC010000263.1 GCA_016792605.1 Rhodospirillales bacterium | reverse complement strand
CCCGAGAAGATGTGGCGCTCGATCTGGTCGGTCTTGATCGCGACGTAGGAGAACACGATGAGGACGACCAGCGCCCAGTGGAACAGCCGGACGGGCAGATCCCATACCGCGACGGAACCGGTCGCCCCCGCTTGCTTCATCGCTCGCCCTCGCTCTCCCCGTTTGCTCGGGGCGACTGTCGCAAGCGCCCCCGGCAGGGTCAACCGACGGCTGGGTCACATTTTCGCGGGATTTGGCGCAGAGGGCGCTTCAGCGCTGGGCCAAGTAGTAGTCGACCGTGGCGACGGCGCGGATGCGCTTGTCGACGAAATGCGGCTCGTAGTTGTTCTCGCCGGGGTCGCGCGCCTGGATCACGATCACGCCCTGGTTAGCGCGGCGGATCGCGCCGATCGCGCTGCCCGACAGGTCGGCGAACTCCTCGGCCGACTTGCGCGCGGCCTCGGTGGCGCGGCGAATCAGGTCGGGCTTCACCGCGTTGAGTCGCTCGGCGGTCACGATGTAGCTCGGCCCCTCGCCGCCGCCCAGCACCACCCCGGCGCGCAAAAGGTCGCCCGTGGCGCGGTCCAGCGCCGTGATCTTGTCGACGTCGCCCGAGCGGACGGTGACGGTGCGGTTCAGCACGTAGCGCGTGGCGGGATTGTTGCGCTCCATGCCCTGCGCGGTGCGGTCCTGCACCTCGACCCGGCCGGGCGCGATCTCGTCCTCGGCGAAGCCGCGCGCCTTCAGGAAGTCGGCCACGGTCCGGGTGGTGGCCTCGACCTGGGCCTGGCCGTCGCGCACGTCGGCCGCCGTCAGGGTGAAGCGCAGGGGCATGACCGCCAGGTCCGCCTTGAGCTCGGCCTCGGCCACGCCCTTCACGGTCACGTAGCGGTCCTGGAGCCGGGACAGCAGCACGCCCTGGCCCGCCAGGTAGCCGCCGACGGCCGTACCGCCTGCCACCACGATGCATCCCAGGAGCGTCAGCCACCATGCCGCGCTCCGCCCGCCCTGCTCCGCCACCTGGACCTCGCCCTGCTTCGAGTAAGAGAGTGGCGCGGGCCTCGTCCGGCCTGGAAGGGCAACCCGGATGAAACTCCCGGACCGACGCGCCCGCCGCCGAGACGCATCAGGCCACGCGACCGTGGCGGCAGCGCGAGCAAGGGCGGGCATTTTCAGGGCGCCGCCTGTCGAGATTGCGGCCCTGTGGACGACGCGAGGATAACTTTGTGGATATGCCGGGCGGACGACGCGATTCAGCTTCTTACGCGGTCTTGCGGATGATGAAGGTGAGCACCCCGTTGGCAGAGGTCGACGACACGAGCTCATTACCTGTCGCCTGACAAAACGCCTCGAAGTCCTTGATCGCGCCGGGATCCGTCGCCTCAACCGTCAGCCTGCCGCCGGCCGGCACGTCCTTCATCGCCTTCTTGGTCCGGAGAACCGGCAAGGGACAGGTCAGTCCCTTCGTGTCCAGCTTCTGCTCCATCGCGCCTGCGCTCATGCCGTCCTTCCCGTATGGCCCTTCGGTCCTCGCTATATTAGACAAGATTGATATAGGGGCCTAGCCGGGCCTCCCAAGGTCGGAGCGCCGATGACCGAGACGCCTGTCCATATCCTGGTCGCCTGGGCCGGCTTTGCCGCCGGGCTGGCGTTCGGCGCCGTGGCCCAGCGGACCAATTTCTGCACCATGGGCGCGATCTCCGACCTGGCGCTGATGGGAAGGGCCAACCGCTTCCGCGCCTGGATGCTGGCCATCGCCGTGGCCATCCTGGGCAGCCAGGGGCTGCACCTGGTGGGCGTGGTCGACCTCGGCAAGTCGATCTACCTGACGCCCAGCCTGGGCTGGGCGGGCGCGATCCTCGGCGGCCTCCTCTTCGGCTTCGGCATGACGCTGGCCGGGGGCTGCGGCAACAAGACGCTCGTCCGGGTCGGCACCGGCAACCTGAAATCGCTGGTCGTGTTCCTGTGCCTGGGCATCGCCGCCTACGCGACCCTGCGGGGCCTAGCCGCCGTGGTCCGCCAGCCCTTCGAGGCGGCGACCGCGGTCGACCTCGCCAAGCTCGGCATCCCGCGCCAGGGCCTCGTGGACCTGCTGGCGGCCAAGCTCGGCCTGCCCGCGACCGGTGCGCGCGTCGCCCTGACCCTGGCGGCGGCGGGCGCCCTACTCGCCTACTGCTTCCGCGACCCGGCCTTCCGCGCCTCGCCGCGCGACATCATCGGCGGCCTGGCGATCGGCCTGCTGATTCCCGTGGGCTGGCTCATCACCGGCGTCCTCGGCCGCGACGATTTCGAGCCAACGCCGCTTGCGTCCATGACCTTCGTCGCCCCGATCGGCGACACGGTGCAGTACGCCATGACCTTCACCGGCAGCAAGATCGGCTTCGGCGTCGCCACCGTGCTGGGCGTGATCGTGGGATCGGGCGTGGCCGCGCTCCTGGCCGGCGAATGGAAGCTCGAAGGCTTCACCGACCGGCACGACATGGGGCGCCACATGATCGGTGGCGTGATGATGGGCGTCGGCGGCGTGCTGGCCTTGGGCTGCACCATCGGCCAGGGCATCACCGGGATCTCGACGTTGGCGATCGGCTCCGTGATCGCGCTGCTGTCGATCATCGCCGGCGGCTTCCTCGGGATGAAGTATCTCGAGGAAGGCAGTCTCGGCGGCGCGCTGCGGGCGGTATTCGCGCGGGGCTAGTACCCCAGCGGCTTAGTATCCGAGCGCGAGGCCGTCCTTGCGCGGCTCGGAGCCGCCGACCAGGTTGCCGGTCTTTTCGTCGATCCAGATCGCCTGGCCGCCGCCGAGCGGGCCATCGGACGGCACGGTCTTGTGGCCGAGCTTGCGCAGGCCCTCGGCCACCGCCTCGCTGTAGCCGCGCTCGAGCTTCACCACGCCGTCGCGATGGTGCGCGCGCGGGGCGTCGATCGCTTCCTGCGGGTCCATGCCGTAGTCCAGGATGTTGGTCAGCACGTGGCTCTGGCCGACCGGCTGGTAGTGGCCACCCATGACGCCGAAGGGCATCACGACGCGCCCGCCCTTGGTCAGCATCGCCGGGATGATCGTGTGCATCGGCCGCTTGCCGCCGGCGATGCCGTTGGGATGCGACGCGTCGACCTTGAAGCTCGACCCGCGGTTCTGCAGGATCACGCCGGTGCCCGGCGCCACCTTGCCGCTGCCGAATCCGTCGAAGATCGAGTTGATGAAGCTGACCGCGTTGCGGTGCTTGTCGACGACGCAGAGATAGGTCGTGTCGTTGTGCGCCGGCAGCCCCACCGGCGGCACGCCCGGCATCGCCTTCGTCGTGCTGATATGCGCGCGCTGCTCGTCGCCGTGCTTCTTCGACAGCAGGCGATCAACCGGCACGTCGACATGGCGCGGGTCGCCGATATAGGCGTCGCGGTCGGCAAACGCGAGCCGGCCGGCCTCGACCTCCAGGTGCAGTCGCTCGACGCCCAGCGGGTCGAGCTTCGACAGGTCGAAGCCTTCCAGGATGTTGAGCAGCAGCAGCGTGGTGATGCCGCTGCCGTTGGGCGGGCACTCATGCACGGTGTAGCCGCGGTAGGAGGTGCTGATCGGCTTCACGTATTCGCCGGCAGCCTTGGCGAAGTCGTCCGGCGTATGCAGCCCGCCGATGCCGTTCAGGAACTTGACGATCTTCTCGGCGACCGGGCCGGTATAGAAGCCCTTGGCACCCTCGCGCGCGATGCGCTTCAAGGTCTCGGCGAGCTCGGGGTTCTTGAAGTTGTCGCCTGCCTTCGGCGGCTTTCCGGTGGGCAGGAAGGTGGCCTTCGCCCCGGCGTCCTTCTCCAGCTTGGCGACCTGGTTCGCCCAGTCATGCGCGACGCGCGGCTGGACGACGAAGCCCTGCTCCGCCGCCTTGATCGCCGGCTGCAGCAACTGGTCCAGGTCCTTGGTGCCGTGGTCGGCGATCAGCGTCTCCCAGGCCTGCACGGCGCCCGGCACGGTGATCGAGTGCACGCCGTGCTCCTCGATCGAATTGACGCCCATGCCCCGCAGCTTGTCGACGCTGGCCGCCTGGGGCGCGCGGCCCGAGCCGTTGAAGGCGATCACGTCGTCCTTGCCGCCCTTGGCGTAGAGCACGAAGCAGTCGCCGCCGACGCCGGTCATCGCCGGCTCGACCACGCCCAGCACGGCGACCGCGGCCACCGCCGCGTCCATCGCGTTGCCGCCCTCGCGCATCACGCCGAGCGCCGTCTGGGTCGCGAGCGGGTGCGAGGTCGCCGCCATCGCTTCGCCGGCATGGGCGGCCGAGCGGCCGGGGCGCTGGAAGTCACGCATGTCAGAACGCCTTTCTGGAGAGCGGAATATGCCTATAGAGTAGGCTTGCACGCCGGGCGGGGGTCTGTCGACCGACAGGGATGCATTACAGCCATCCGCGCCGCTTGAAGTAGACGAAGGGCGCGGCCGCCGATAGCACCATGAGCCCAAGGGCGAGGAAGTAACCATATTCCCACTTGAGCTCGGGCATGAACTCGAAGTTCATGCCGTAGATGCTGGCGACGAGCGTCGGCGGCAGCAGGGCCGTGGCGGCGACGGTGAAGATCTTGATGATGTTGTTCTGCTCGGTCATCGAGCGGTTCTGCTCGATCGAGATCATCCCCAGCGTGGCGTCGAGGAGGAAATTGACCTTGCTCGACAGGAACCCGTCATGCTCGGCCAGCGAGCGCAGGTCACGCGACAGGGTCTTGAGGCGGGCCTTGACGTCCTTGCGCGCGCCCAGCGCCTCGGGCGTGTTGAGGTAGGTGGCCATGCGGTCGAGGCCCAGGATCGTGTCGCGGGTCTTCGAGGTCAGGTCGCCGTTGCGGCCCAGCGCCCGCAGGACCGCCTGCAGCTCGGTGGTCGTTTCGGCGTTCGAGGGCGCATCGCCGTTCGTCGCCGCCGGATCGTAGAATACCTTGCGCGAGACGGTGTCGAGATCGCCGGCCACGCGCTCCAGCACGTCCGCGACCCGGTCGACGATGGTTTCCAGGAGGCCGATCAGCACCGTCTCGGGGCTGTTGCACCAGCCGAACTGGCGCGCCGCACGGGCGACGAAGAAGTCGATCGACTTGGGCTGGGTGTAGCGCACCGTGATCAGGGCGTTCTGCGCCATGATGAAGGTGATCGGCGTCGCCTCGGGCCGCGCGGTCTCGGTCTGGTGGATCACGGGCGCGGTCATGAAATGCGCGCCGGTCTCGTAGTAAAGCCGGCTCGACACCTCGATTTCCTGCATCTCCTCGCGCGTCGGGACTTCCAGGCGGGCATAGGCCTGGACCGCGGCCTCCTCCTCCTTCGTCGGCGACAGCAGGTCAAGCCACACGGCATTGGCCGGCACCGGGTCGCCCGCCGCCAGTTGGGTGCGCTCCAGCCGCCCGCCGTTCATCGTGTACGCCGTGATCATGCCCGCATCCCGGGAATTGTGCCGGTGTTGTAGCGCCCTCGCGTGACCGCTACAACCTTTCCCGGCCGCCATTCACGAATACGGGAGGACAGCATCATGCCGCTCAGCGACCGGGACCGATTGATCGCCACGCTTGATCGGCTGGGCAGTCCCGAGGACGCCGAGGCCCTAGCGGCCGCGCGCGCAGCGGACGCGATGCTGAAGCAGGAAAACCTGACCTGGGACGCGCTGATCGCGCGGCCCGATGCCGATCTGCGCGAACTCGACGACGCGGATGACGGCGAACCGGGCCATGTCCATGCCGGCGGCGAGGCGGCGACCGGCGACACGGCGACGGACATCGCCGAGATCGACCGGCTGCTGGCGCTGACCACGCTGTCGGAGGACACGCGCTCGATGCTGGAGGACCTGAAAAGCGACGCCAGGGAGGGGCTCTTCTCGGCCGCGGACCGGCGCTACGTGCAGGGATTGCAGCGCCGCCTCAACCCGTCGAGATCCAGCTAGGGCAGATCGAACCGGGGGTTGACCTTCCCGCGGCTGGAAGCCCCATCTTCATGCCAGATCTAGCGAAAGCGGGAGAAACCGGCATGGAACTTCAAGTACGCGGAATGACCTGCGACGGCTGCGCCAACGCAGTCCGGCGCTCGATCGGGAAGGTCGCGCCGGCGGCCAGGGTCGAGATCGAGCTGGCCAGCGGCCGGGTGCGCGTGGACGGCACGGCGGACGCCGCCGCCGTGGCGCGGGCAATCGAAGGCGCCGGCTTCAAGGTCGCGGGCTGACCGCCATGCTCGGCCGCCGCGCCTTTCTGGGAACCGGCCTGGCCGCCCTTGGCGCCCTGCAGACGGGGCTGCGCCCCGCTGGCGCGGCGGCACCGGCGACACTGACGATCCAACGCCGCGTCATCGAGGTGAACAAGCAGCCTGCCAGCGTCTATGGCCTCGTCCGCGCCGGCGGCAAGCCGGGGCTGGAGCTCGCCGCGGGCGAACGGTTCCGCGTCACCCTGCGCAACGAGGCCGGGCTGCCGACGCTGATCCACTGGCACGGCCAGACCCCGCCCCTGGCGCAGGACGGCGTGCCCGGCCTGTCGCAGCCGCTGCTGCCGCCCGGCCAGCGCTACGACTACGACTACGCGCCCCGCACCGGCACGCACTGGATGCACGCGCACGAGGGGCTGCACGAGCAGCTCCTGATGGCCGGGCCGCTGATCGTGCACGAGGACGCGGCGCCGGCGATGCAGGAGGTCGTCGTCATGCTGCACGACTTCACCTTCTCCGACGCGGCCGAGGTGTTCGCCAAGCTTGGCAGCGGGCATGGCAGCCACGGGGCGCATGGCGGCCACGCCGGGATGGACCATGCCAAGATGGACCATTCCAAGATGGATCACGCGAAGATGGGTCACGCGGCGATGGGCCATGGCACGCCAAGTGGTGGCGCCGCGCCGATGGTCCATCTGCATGACGTCGAGTACGACGCCTTCCTCGCCAACGACCGCACGCTCGACGATCCCGAGGTGGTGCGGGTCGAGCGCGGCGCGAAGGTACGGCTGCGCCTGATCAACGCCGCGACGGCGACGGCCTTCATCATCGACACGGGCGCCCTGCCCGCCCGCGCGATCGCGGTCGACGGCAATCCGGTGGAGCCGGTCGCCGGCCAGCGCTTCCCGATGGCGATGGGGCAGCGCCTGGACCTGGTCCTGGCCATTCCGCGCGACCACGGCGCCTGGCCCGTGTTCGCCAGGCGCGAAGGCGAGACGGCGCGCACCGGCATCGTGCTGGCGACGGCGCGCGGCCGCATCGCCAGGATCGCCTCGACCGGCCGGCAGAAGGCCCCGGTCGCGGACCTGGGGCTGGAGCAGCGCCTGCGCGCGCGGCAGCCCCTGCCGCGGCGCCGGCCCGACCGGACGCTGCGCGTCGTTCTGGGCGAGAAGCCGCCCTATATCTGGACGCTCAACGACGCGACCTTCGACCAGCGCCGGCCGCTGGCGGTCCGCCGCGACGAGCGCGTCCACCTGACCTTCGAGAACGCCAGCTCGATGATGCACCCGATGCACCTGCACGGGCACCACTTCCAGGTCGTCGAACTGGGCCGGCAGCGGATCCAGGGCGCGATGCGCGACACGGTCATCGTGCCCGCCAATGGCGGTCGCGTGACCGTCGCCTTCGACACCGACAATGTCGGGGAGTGGATGCTCCACTGCCACAACCTCTACCACATGGCCGCCGGCATGATGACGACGGTCAAGTACGAGGCTTAGGCCAGCCTCCGGACTGGGTCGGAGTCGCGGACCGGGGCTTCGTCGCGGCGGCCCTCGAGATGCCAGCGCAGGCTCGAGACGCCGATGATCTTGCGCATCAGCGCGGCGATGACGTCCGGGCGGCAGCGATCCGCCTCGGCGATCACGACGGACAGGGCGAAGCCGTCGCCGCGCCGCGCGCAGGCGAAGCTTTCGACGATGCAGCCGCGAAGCTGGAGAACCTGCAGAACCCGGGAGAGGAACGAGGGCTCGGCCGGCCCTTCTAGTTCGAAATAGCCCTGGGTGTGGAACTGGGCGGCGTGGAAGCGATCGGTAGACATGACGGCAGCGACCTTTTGTCGAGAATTGGAGCGCCGTTGCCGGCGCTGAGCGTGCGAAGCGCGGTCCGCGCGCGGCTAATTCGGCCGCGCGCGCCAATAACTCGGTCGCTGATGACGAAGAGATGCGTCATGGAAAGAAAATTACCGAATCGGCCCCCCAGCGTCAAATCTGGCAGCGTCAAGACCGGTCGCTTCAAGCCGGCGCCCGGGGCGTCAGGAACTGGATCAGGACCAGCCCGGCGGCGAACCCGCCGATATGCGCCCACCAGGCGACCATGCCGAGCATCGTATCGCCGCCGACCAGGCCGAAGGCCAGCTGGCTGGCGATCCAGACCAGCGCGATGATGCCCACCTGCTTCAGGCCGGTAGCGCCGCCCCCGCGCGCCTGGGCCACGCCGGCCATCAGCCGGATGATGGCGGCAAAGCAGCCCGAGATCGCGCCCGAAGCGCCGATCAGCGGGCCCTGCCCGTCGGGGAACATCGCGGTCTGGGCCAGGCCGCCGGCGATGCCGCAGAGAAGGTAGAGCGCCAGGAACCGCCACGGCCCGATCCATCGCTCCAGCCCTACGCCGAAGGCCAGCAGCGCCAGCAGGTTCATGCCCAGGTGCTCCAGCCCGCCATGGAGGAACTGGTAGGTCACCAGCGTGGCGGGGTCGAACGGCCCCCAGGCCATGGTGCCGGTCAGCCGCGCCGAGACGAGGCCGAGGTTGTAGACCAGCCACAGTTCCAGATCGTCCGGCAGCAGCGCCAGGATCAGATGCACTGCGAGGTTGGCGATCGCCAGCCACAGCACCACGGGACTGATGTTGAAAATGGGGCCGCCGGGCTGTCCGGTGCGGCCGCGCCAGGGGCGCCGCGGCGGGTCGCCGCGTTCCGGCCGATAGGAGCCCTCGCGGCGCAAGAGGTCGCTCGCTACGGCACCCGCGCCTGCACGTCGAAGTTGCGTCACCGACACCACCTGGATCGCATCCCGACCGGATGCCGCTCCTTGCCTATCAGCCCCGGGAACGCCGGGTCAACCGCCACCCTATCCGGAAGCAGCGTCAACGATTTAGGTCGTTGCGCTTCATTTATCCTTAACTACGCGATGCTCGTATATCGCGTAGACAAGCCGCCGGTCGTCAACCGGCGGCCGAACAGGAAGCCGTTTGGTCCGCCATGCTAGCCGAGGCCGTTGCCGCCGCCCCCGTCGATTTCCGCATGACCAGGACGTACCGTCTGTTGGTGCGGGGGAAGAACGTCAACCAGGAAACCTTGCTCTGCACGGATTACCTAAACCATTTCAATGAGATCGTCATGCTCATCGAAATGGTGGGCTCGATGCCGGAATGCATGGACGACGTGCGCACGTGGCTGCCGAAGAGCTACCAGCAGCATTTCCTCGACAGCAACTTCGCCGACCGGGACCTCGCCATCCTGGCCTATGACAATGCGCCCGAGCAGCACCGCGCGCCGTTCGACCGCACCATCGACCGGCTCAACGTCACCGTCGCCGCGGCGATCCGCGACCTGGACGCCGCCATCGTCGACGGCGCGCCGGAGCGCATCGAGACCGTGGCCCAACATGCCGCGGCGCGCCTCCACGCGCTGATCGACATCGCCGGCGGCATCATCAACGGCCAGCATGCCGTCATCGATCAGTCGCAGATCGATGCGCTGATGGAGCCGGGTCCCGCACCGCACGGCGACCCCGCAATTTAGGGTTAACGTGGCCCTTGCTTCCGACGAACGCCTGCGCCAATTTTGCGCCGTCCGAACGGAACGCGAGCAACCGCATCGGCTTAGCCTGCTGCGGATTCCATCGAGGCGGCTTCGCCGCAAGTCCTGATCCCTGAGCCTGCATTGTCGAGGAACGGCAGCCGATGCTGCGAATCTTCCGCCATTACGTCAGCCCGATCATTTTCGTCTTTATCCTCGTCGAAGCGGCGCTCTTTGCGTATGTGAACTTCAAGGTCGTCCGCACCAGCTACATGTACGGCTACAACTCGGGCCTGGTCGGGCCCGATCCGTATCTCTATGCGATCTACCTTTCGCTGCTGCAGATCTCGTTCATGTGGAGCGTCGGGCTCTACCGCCTGGAGAGCATCGTCAGCACCCGCACGATCGTGGTGCGTACCTTCGTCGTTCTGACCCTCACCCTGCCCGCCGTCGCGATCTTCTTCCTGCTGATCAGCAAGTCCGTGCGCGTGACGGTGTCCTACGCGCCGCTCGTCATCGGGCTGGTCTCGCTGTTCACCTGCTGGGTGATTGCGTCGCTGATGCGCGTGCTGCTGCGCTACACGGTCAACCTCGCGGACTTCAACCGCAAGATCCTGGTAGTGGGCGCCGGCGAGCGGGCGCAGCGCATCGTCGATCACGTCAAGTCGCACGAGTGGAGCCGCATCGAGATCGTCGGCTGCCTCGACCTGCGCGGCGAAGCCCCGCCGGGTCCCTGGCCCTATCCCGACATCAAGCTGCTGAAGGACAAGTCCATCCTCGGCGCGACGCAGGAGTATGGCGCGATCGAGATCGTCCTGGCGCTGCAGGAGCGCCGCGGTGTGCCGGCCGACGACCTGCTGGAATGCCGCATGTCCGGCGTGCTGGTGACCGATTTCCTGTCGTTCTGGGAACGCGAGAGCCGCAAGCTCCTGATCGACGACCTGCAGACCGGCTGGCTGGTGTTCTCCGACGGCTACCGGCTGAGCTCGTTCCTGAACGATCTTCTGAAGCGGCTCGGCGACATCGCCGTCAGCTCGCTGCTGCTGGTGCTGGCGTCGCCCTTCCTGCTTGCCGCGGCGATCGCGATCCCGCTGGAGTCCCGCGGACCGGCGATCTTCCGCCAGGAACGCGTGGGGCGGAACGGCAAGACGTTCGTGCTCTACAAGTTCCGCTCCATGCGCCTGGACGCCGAGGCCGCCGGCCCGCAATGGGCCGGCGAGGACGACCCTCGCATCACCCGCATCGGCCGCTTCATCCGCCGCACCCGGATCGACGAGATCCCGCAGGTGTTCAACGTGCTGAAGGGCGACATGAGCTTCATCGGGCCGCGCCCGGAGCGTCCGCACTTCGTCGAATCCCTGCGCAAGCAGATCCCGTACTACAACGAGCGCCACCGCGTGCGGCCGGGCATCACCGGCTGGGCGCAGATCAACTACCCCTATGGCGCTTCGGTCGAGGACGCCAAGCAGAAGCTGTCCTACGACCTCTACTACATCAAGAACTACAGCATCCTGCTGGACGTGATCGTCCTGTTCTCCACCATCGAAGTCGTGCTGTGGCCGCGCGGCGTGCGGTGATGTCCGATGGCTGCGTGACCGCCCGTGGATAGCGTCGCGATCATCAACCTGGTCGGCTTCCTGACGATCGTCGGCGCGCTGGTCGTCGCCATCTCGCTCACCGATCCGAACCGCCGGCTGAACCCGATCAAGGCCGGGCTGTGGTTCACCTCGCTGGTTGCCGGCGCCGAGTTCCTGCCGCTCCTGCACGCGCCGCTCGACACGCTCGCGACCCGCTACCGGCTCGACGCGGCGTGGCTGGCCACCACCCTGTGCTGGCTTCTCATATTGCAGGTCTACGGCCGGCGCGGATTCGAGCTGCGGCGCTCGGCCTCAGCGCTGGAGACGTGGATGGTGGCGCTCACCGTCCTCGCCTATGCCGGCATTTTCCTGTGGCGGGTGCTGGAGAGCGTCGCCGACCGGCCGCCGCTGCCCGCGCTGGCGCCGATACGGTCCTCGGTCATGGTGCTCGCCCCGATGATCGGCCTGATCCTGTGCGAGAACCTCTACCGCAACGCCACGGAGGACTTCCGCTGGCGGCTGAAGTTCCTGAGCTTCGCGGTGGTGATCCTGCTGATCTTCGACCTCAGCGTCGGCATCCACGAGTCGCTGCACGGCGGCAAGAACACCGAGCTCTACCGCAGCCGCGCCCTGGTCATGTTCCTTATCATGCCGCTGGTGCTCAGCGCCTGCTCGCGGCTGACGCGGCCGGTGCCGCGCTACGCCGTATCGCGCCAGTTCGTCTTCTACTCCACCGCCGCGCTGATCGGGGGCGCCTACCTGCTGGTCGTGGCGATGGTGGCGTACTACACGCAGTTCGTCGGCACCTCGCTCGCCGTGCCGCTGCAGATCATGGTGATCGCCGGCGGGTTCGTCGTGCTGCTGATGGCGTCTTCGTCGGGCAGCCTGCGCGCGCGAATCCGCGGCGCCATCGCCACGGCGCTCTACGACCTGAAGTACGACTACCGGGCGGAATGGCTGCGCTTCATCGGCACCATCACCGCGCAGGAAAACACCGCCGGGACGCTGCAGGAGCGGCTGATCAAGTCGGTCGGCGACGTGGTCGACAGCATCGGCGGGGCGCTGTGGGAATGGGACGAGACCGCCGGCCTGTTCCTGCAGACGGCCGAGTGGAGCTATTCCGACGCCATCGGCAAGAACCTGGACGAGGTGTCGTGGATCGCGCGGCTGCGCGCCGGCGAGATCGTCCGCGGCGAGGAATATGCGCGGCTGGCGCCCTCGGACCAGGGCTTCGACCTGACCGACGTCTGGCTGATCCTGCCGCTGCCCCACGGCGACCGCCTGTCGGGGTTCATCGTGCTGCGCCAGTGCCGCACCCAGCGCTCGATCGACGCCGAGGACGAGATCCTGCTCGCCATTCTCGTCCGCCAGATCGCGAGCTACCTGGCGGAGTATCGCGCCACCATGTCGCTCGCCGAGCAGAAGGAACTCAAGGAGTTCTCGGAGCGCGTGGCCTTCGTTGCCCACGACATCAAGTCGCTGATCTACCAGCTCTCGCTGATGGTGGACAACGCAAAGCAGGTGGGCGACAACCC
>JAEULC010000043.1 GCA_016792605.1 Rhodospirillales bacterium | reverse complement strand
ACACCGCCTTTCAGGTTGCGGTCGCACCAGTTCGCCGGGAAGGGCTTGGTGATGTCGAACAGCCGGAACAGCGCGAAGCCGGCCAGGTACCAGGCCCAATGCGGCGGGGCGCAGATCAGGGCCAGCAACTGTCCCGCCACTTCGTCGATCACCACGTCCTGTGGGTCGTCGACCCTATGCCGCGCCGCATAGGCTGCAGATGCGAGGATGCCGGTTAACGTGATAAATAAGATTAGAATTATCTTATAATATATTGATATATATGGAAATATAGCGAATGCCGCTAAAGCGGTGACCAGCGACCCCCAGGTTCCCGGCGCCTTGGGTAGCCGCCCGATCCCGGCCAGGGTCGCGAACCACCAGGACCAGTGTCGCCAGTCCGCCGAGGCGGGCGGAGGGCTCACCCCGGCAGCCGGATGGTGGCCGCGGCCTGGGCGGCGATGCCTTCGCGCCGGCCGGTGAAGCCCAGCTCCTCGGTCGTCGTCGCCTTGACGCTGACCCTGCCCGGATCGAGGTCGAGGATCTCGCCGATCCGCTTGGCCATGGCGGCGCGGTGCGGGCCGATCTTCGGCCGTTCGCAGATGATGGTGACGTCGAGATGGACGATCTGGCCGCCGCGTTCGCGTACCTGGTCGGCGGCGTGGCGGATGAACCGGGCCGAGTCCGCGCCCTTCCAGCGCATGTCGGTGGGCGGGAAGAAGCTGCCGATGTCGCCGATCCCCAGCGCGCCCAGGATCGCGTCGGTCAGGGCGTGCAGCCCGACATCGGCATCGGAATGCCCAATCAGGCCAGTTTCATGGGGGACCTTCACGCCGCAGATGATGACGTGGTCCTGGGGTTTCCCCAGGCGGTGCACGTCGAACCCCGTGCCCACGCGGATCTCGGTCGCCCGCGCGGCCAGCATACGTTCGGCGCGTGCAAGATCGTCCATGGTCGTCACCTTGAAGTTGTCCTCGCTGCCCCGTACGAGGGATACGGCGAGGCCCGCGCTCTCTGCCACCGCCGCGTCGTCGGTCATCTCGGGGCCTGCCGCCGCTGCCGCGTGGGCGGCCAGCAAGGCCTTGAAACGAAAGCCTTGGGGCGTCTGCGCCCGCCACAACCCAGCACGGTCGACCGTGCCCGCGATGCTCTTGCCGTCCGTGCCCGCACGCTTGATCGTATCCGCGACCGGGACGGCGGCGATGGCGCCGGGCGCGGTCGCCAGCGCGTCGAGCGTCCGGTCGATGATCCCGGCGTCCAGGAAGGGGCGCGCGGCGTCGTGGATGAGTACGTGATCGGGCGCCAGGCCCTCCAGGCTCTCGAGCCCCAGACGCACGGAATCCTGCCGGCGCGCGCCGCCATGGACCGGCGGGGGCAGGTCGAGGCCCTGGACCGCCGCATCGTACAGCGCGTGGTCGTCGGGATGGATCACCACGCGCGCATGGCCGACGCGGGGATGGTTAAGGAATGTCTCCAGGCAGTGGCGCAGGACGCTCTTGCCGCCGAGCCGGAGGTACTGCTTGGGCATGTCCCCGCCGAAGCGGTGGCCGCGCCCGGCGGCGACCACGAGGGCGACACAGGAGGAGGCTGGCTGCGTCATCGGATGGATTCGCAAGGGGTTGTTAAGGGATTCATCTCAGGATCGCTCGGTCCCAAATTTCTCACGCGGATGAACAATTTGCCCTGCCCGAACCGGTGCTTCAATCGACCGATCCGGCGCCGCGGCGAAGCCCCGCGCGACGTCCCGGGGCACGGCCATGGCTAGCGGCGCGCCATCGCGGCTGCATAGCATGCGGGTGCAGCCGCTGCCCAGCGTCGATGCCGAGGCGCTGTCGGCGCTGATCGCGACCGCGCAGTGGATCGCGTCCACGCCCGAGGGCTGGCGCCCGCCGCAGCATTTCCCGGCGCTGATCGAGCGCCTGACCGCCGCCTTCGGCGCCCGGCATGAATTCGCGATCGCCCGCATCCACGACTGCATCCTGCCGCCGCCGGCCGTCGCCGTGCTTGCCGCGAGCACCGAGCCGGCAAGCCAGGAGGCGGTAGCGGCCTTCGCCGCGACGCTGGCCACGCGCTGCGCCGACGCGTTCGACGCGCTGCGCGCGGGCCGCGTGGCGTATGACCAGGCGGCGGCGTTCGCGTACCTGGTCCCGGTCCTGGCGGACGGCGCCCTGTGGGGGGTGCTGACGGTCAGCGGCGTCGCCGACGCGCGCCCGCTCGATGCGCTGTCGGTCGAGGCGCTGCGGCTGATCGCGGTGCAGCTCGCCGACCGGCTCGCTGCCGGTGCGCCGGCGGGCGACCGGCGACGGGGCGGGCAGGAGCGGCTGCTGCAGGCGGCGATCGAGAGCATCGAGGAAGGCATCGTCGTCTACGACGCCGAGCATCGCGTGGCGGCCTATAATCGCGCCTGGCGCGAGCAGACCCGGACGATCCGCCCCGGCGAGGACCTCACCGGCATGACGCTCACCGAGCTCTACCGCGAGCATATCCGCCACGGCACCTGGACCGTTGAGCAGGCCGACATGATCCTGCGCGACATCCTGACCGGCCGCAGCTACGGCATCCCCGACCGGATGATGGAGGCCGACGGGCGGCACATCCGCATCCGCAACTTCCAGATTCCCGGCGGCGGTATCGTCGGCCTGCGCTCGGACGTGACCGACACGGTGGAGCGCGAGCGCGACCTGATGCGCGCGCGCGAGGAGGCGGAGGCGGCGAGCCGCGCCAAGTCGACCTTCCTGGCCTCGGTCAGCCACGAGCTGCGCACGCCGCTCAACGCCATCATCGGCTTCTCGGACGTCATGGTGCAGGAGGTGTTCGGCCCCCATGGCGTCGCGCGCTACAAGGAGTATATCGGCGACATCCATCGCAGCGGCTCGCTGCTCTTGTCGCTGATCAACGACATCATGGACATGGCCCGGATCGAGTCGGGCAAGGTCGAGCTGTCGCCCGAGCCGGTCGAGATCGGCGCCATCGTCGACGACGTCGCGCGCCTGATGCGCCTGCGCGCCGAGGCCAAGCAGATCACGCTCGTAACCGACCAGGCGCTCGACCTGCCGCCGGTGATGGCCGACCATCGCGCCACGACGCAGATCCTGCTCAATATCGTCGTCAACGCGGTCAAGTTCACGCCCAATGGCGGCCATGTCGCGATCCGCACGCGCAGGCGCGGCGGCAAGGTCGAGATCGCGGTCGCCGACACCGGGCCGGGGATCGCCGGGGTCGACCTGGCGCGGCTCGGCCGGCCGTTCGAGCGCATCCAGGTCGACGCCTTCGACGCCACGCCCGAGAACAAGGGCACCGGCCTCGGCCTCGCCATCAGCCGGGCCCTGGCCGAATTGCAGCACGGCTCGTTGAAGCTCGAAAGCGAGCTCGGGGTCGGCACGACGGTGCTGCTGCGCCTGCCCTTCGCCACGGCCGAACAGCTACGGGCCTGCAAATAAGACGCAACGCTTGATGCGTTGTGCCGGCGACGCCGGTTCCGTATCTTCCCCCGCATGACAATGATCGATTGGCTGCTCGCCGCCTCGGCGGTGCTGGCGCTGTTGCCGGCCTTGCTCCACGCTTGGCGCGGGCTTGGCCTGCCCGCCGAGCGGACTCCGGCCTTCTGGGCGGTGACCGCGGTAGCGGTGGCGGGCCCGGCGGCCTGGGCCTTCCTGCAGGTCGAGGGCACCTGGCGCACGGGACTCTCGGTCGCGCTCTGGTGCACCATCGCCGCCACGATGGCGATCTTCGCGCTGGTCGCGGGCGTGTCGCGCCAGGCTTGGCGGCTGGCGCCGCTGCTGCTGCCCTACCTCCTGGTCCTCGCCGTCGTCGCCCTGGTCTGGCAGCGCGCGCCCGAGCGGCCGATGCAGCCGGCGAACCATGCCTGGCTCGAGGTCCATATCGTCGTGTCGGTGGCGACCTATGCGCTCGCGACGCTGGCGGCGGTGACCGGCCTGTCGGTGTTCCTGCAGGAGCGGGCGCTGAAGCTGCGCCAGCCGACTGCGCTGACCCGCCACCTGCCGTCGATCGCCGACGGCGAAGCGCTGCTGGTCCGGCTGCTGCTGGTCGCCGGGGCCGTATTGCTGGTCGATCTCATGACCGGCATGTCTATCCAGTACCTGAAGGCCGGCACGCTGATGCGGCTGGAGCACAAGACCCTGCTGTCGCTCCTCAGCTTCTTCGTCATCGTCGGGCTGCTGGCTGCCCATTATCGTACCGGTGTGCGCGGAAGACGGGCGGCCCGGTACGTCCTGCTCGGCTATCTGCTGCTGACGCTGGCCTATCCCGGGGTCAAATTCGTGACCGACGTCGTCATCGGGTAAGCGTACGGAATCCCGTTGGTATTCCAAGCCTTCGCGGGTGCGGTCAAATTCTTGTTGCGTTGCAATAGCGGCCCGGTACACTGACTAACAATTAAGCCAAAACGGGAGCTGCCCAAAATATGGGCATAAAAATCGGCGCAGTACAATTGGCGGATCCCGTCATCCTCGCCCCGATGTCCGGGGTGAGCGACCTGCCGTTCCGTCGCTTGGTGAAACGCGGGGCGGGCGTCCGCACCGCGGCCGGCCCGGTCGGCGCCGGACTCGTCGTCTCTGAAATGATCGCCAGCGAGGCGATGGTGCGCGAGTCGCGCAAGTCGCTGCTGATGGCCCAGAACGCGCCGGACGAGCAGCCCATGTCGGTCCAGCTTGCGGGCTGCGAGCCGCAGGTGATGGGCGAGGCCGCCAAGCTCAACCAGGACCGCGGCGCGGCGATCATCGACATCAATTTCGGCTGCCCGGTGAAGAAGGTCGTCAACGGCCACGCGGGCTCGGCCTTGATGCGCGACGAAGTGCATGCCGCGAAGATCCTCGAGGCCACGGTGAAGGCGGTCGACCTGCCGGTGACGCTGAAGATGCGCACGGGCTGGGACGACGACAACCGCAACGCCCCGTCGCTGGCGAGGATTGCCGAGGCCTGCGGCATCCAGATGCTCACGATCCACGGCCGCACGCGCTGCCAGTTCTACGACGGTCGTGCCGACTGGAAGTTCGTGCAGGCGGTGAAGGACGCGGTGAAGATCCCGGTCGTCGTCAACGGCGACATCACCAGCTTCGACGAGGTCGACAGCGCGCTCGCCGAATCCGGCGCGGACGGCGTGATGATCGGCCGCGGCGCCTATGGCCGTCCCTGGTTCCCGGGCCAGGTGGTGCACTACCTGCGCAGCGGCGAGCGCCTGGCCGAGCCGTCGATCGACGAGCGCTGCATGATCGTCTTGGAGCACTACCGCGCTCTGCTGTCCCACTACGGCCGCGAGCCGGGGTCGCGCATCGCGCGCAAGCACCTGGGCTGGTACAGCAAGGGCCTGCCGCAGTCGGCCGAGTTCCGCTCGGCCGTGAACCACGAGCCTGATGTGGCGAAGGTCGAGGCGATGATCGAGCGCTTCTTCCAGCCGCAGCCCGTGGCGATGGCGGCCTAGCCCATGGTCGGCCGCGCGCTCCCGTCGTTCATGGACAAGGTGGTCGGCCGCGCGCGCCTGAAGCGGGTCGACGCCGTGGCGCCGACGCCGGCCGCCGCGCCGTCGATCGACCTCGGCTCGCTGGTCAACTCGATGCCGAGCCCGGTGCTTGCGGTCGACGCCAACGAAGCGATCGTGTTCGTCAACCCGGCGACCGAGCAGTTCTTCGAGACCGGCGCGAGCCTGCTGCGCGGCATGAACATGGCCGAGCTGATGCCGCCGGACAGCCCGCTCCTGACTCTGATCCGTCAGGCGCGGGAAAGCGGCTCCAGCCTGGCCGAATCCAACATCTCGATCTCGTCGCCGCGCATCGGCACGCATGTCGTGGGCGCCGAAGTCGCGCCGCTGGCCGAGCAGCCCAACTGCGTGACCGTGATCCTGCACCAGCGCTCGATCGCCAGCCGGCTGGACCGCCAGCTCAGCCACCGCGGCGCGGCCCGGTCGGTGACGGCGATGGCGGCGATGCTGGCGCACGAGGTGAAGAACCCCTTGTCGGGGATCCGGGGCGCGGCGCAGCTCCTGGAGCTGAACGCGGGCCCCGACGACCGTCAGCTGACGAGGCTGATCTGCGACGAGACCGACCGGATCTGCGCGCTTGTCGATCGCATGGAAGTCTTTTCCGACAGCCGCCCGCTGGAGCGCGGCCCGGTCAACATCCACCAGGTGCTGGAGCATGTGCGCCGCGTGGCGCAGAACGGCTTTGCGCGCAACATCCGCTTCGTCGAGCGCTACGACCCCTCGCTGCCGCCGGTGTTCGGCCATCGCGACCAGCTCGTCCAGGTGTTCCTGAACCTGGTGAAGAACGCAGCCGAGGCGGTGGAGGAGGGCGGCGGCGAGATCGTGCTGACCACCCGCTTCCAGCACGGCGTGCGCGTCGCCATGCCCGGCGGCGACACGATGATGGACGTGCCGCTGGAGGTATCGGTCCAGGACAACGGCCCGGGGATCGCCGAGGACCTGCGCCCGCATCTTTTTGACGCCTTCGTGACGACCAAGAGGAACGGTACTGGCCTGGGGCTTGCATTGGTTGCCAAGATCGTGGGCGACCATGGCGGCGTGATCGATGTCGAGAGCCAGCCGAGGCGGACCGTGTTTCGAGTCCTGCTGCCGATGGTTCGCCCAAATCAGGATGATGGGCTGACGGAGAACGGTTGATGAGCGCCGCCACTATTCTCGTGGCTGATGATGATCGCGCGATTCGCACCGTTCTGACCCAGGCGCTGGCACGGCAGGGTTACGATGTCCGGACGACGGGCAACGCGGCCACGCTGTGGAACTGGGTTCAGGGCGGCGATGGCGACCTCGTGATCACCGACGTGGTGATGCCGGACGAGAACGGGCTCGATCTGGTGCCGCGTATCAAGAAGCTGCGGCCCGACCTCAAGATCGTTGTCATGAGCGCGCAGAACACGCTGCTGACCGCGGTGAAGGCCGCGGAGCGCGGCGCGTTCGAGTACCTGCCCAAGCCGTTCGACCTGACCGAGCTGGTCAACGTGGTCGAGCGCGCGCTGGCCACGCCGGCGACCGCCGCCAACGACAGCGCGATCGAAGGCGAGGGCGACGAGCAGCTGCCGCTGATCGGCCGCTCGCCGGCGATGCAGGAGATCTACCGCGTGCTCGCCCGGCTGATGGGCACCGACCTGTCGGTCATGATCTACGGCGAGTCCGGCACCGGCAAGGAGCTGGTCGCCCGCGCGCTGCACAACTACGGCAAGCGCCGCAACGGTCCCTTCGTCGCGCTGAACATGGCGGCGATCCCGCGCGAGCTGATCGAGAGCGAGCTGTTCGGTCACGAGAAGGGCGCGTTCACCGGCGCTACGACGCGCAACGCCGGCCGGTTCGAGCAGGCCGAGGGCGGCACGCTGTTCCTGGACGAGATCGGCGACATGCCGCTCGAGGCGCAGACGCGCCTGCTTCGCGTGCTGCAGCAAGGCGAGTACACGACCGTCGGCGGCCGCAACGCGATCAAGGCCAATGTCCGCATCGTCGCCGCGACCCACCGCGACCTGAAGGGCCATATCCAGCAGGGCCTGTTCCGCGAGGACCTGTTCTACCGCCTGAACGTGGTGCCGATCCGCCTGCCGCCGCTGCGCGAGCGGGGCGAGGACGTGCCGGCGCTGGTGCGCCACTTCCTGGCCCAGGCCGCCGCCGAGGGCCTGCCGACCAAGTCGCTCGACCAAGCCGCGATGGACCGGCTGAAGGCGCATCGCTGGCCGGGCAACGTGCGCGAGCTGGAGAACCTGGTCCGCCGGCTGGCGGCGCTGTACTCGCAAGACGTCATCGGCGTCGACCTGATCAACGCCGAGCTGGCCGACGTCGCGCCCGTCGTGGCGCCCGGCGAGCAGGCGCCGCGCGCCGAAGGGTTGAGCGCCGCCGTCGAGCGGCATATCCGCGGCTACTTCGAGGCGCACAAGGGCGGGCTGCCGCCCCCAGGCCTCTACGACCGGGTGCTGCAGGAAGTCGAGCGCCCGCTGATCGGGCTGTCGCTCAACGCCACGCGCGGCAACCAGATCAAGGCGGCACACCTGCTCGGCCTCAACCGCAACACGCTGCGGAAGAAGATTCGCGAACTCGACATCCAGGTCATTCGCGGCGCCAAGTCCTGACCGGGCCCGCCCAGGGGAGGTCCCTGGGTGGCGCGCATCACTGTTCCCGTCTCGCCACAGCCAGCCGATAGTAACTGTTGCTGATTCGCCACAAATCGGCGAAGATGCCACAATGAAGCGCGAGACTGCGGCCCGGTTGCATCTGGCAGTGCGGCGGTTGGCCCGGTGGGCGACCCAGCACCGGGTCGGCCGCAAACTCCAGCTCTGCCTCCTGCTCGCCACGCTGGCCGCGGGCATGGCCACCTACATGGCCTTCGCCGGCATTCCCCCGTTTGCCGCCGGCGTCAATTCCGTCCTGCTGATGCTCTACATCGACCTTGTGCTGGGCCTGCTGCTCGGCGCGGTCGTGGCCTACCGCCTCGCCGGTCTGTGGGCGCAGCGCGCCAAGGGCTCGGCCGGCGCGCGGCTGCATGTGCGCCTGGTCGTCATGTTCTCGATCGTCGCCGTCACGCCGACGGTGATCGTCGCCTTCTTCTCCGCCGCCTTCTTCCAAGTCGGCATCCAGTCCTGGTTCAACCAGCAGGTGGCGACCGCGGTCCGCAACTCGGTGCTGACGGCCGAGTCCTACCTCGTCGAGCACAAGAACAACATCCGGGCCGACGCGCTGGCCATGGCCAACGACCTCAACACCGAGGCGGCGCGGCTGATGGCGAGCCCGGTGCGCTTCAACCAGACCGTCGCCGCCCAGGTGCTGTTCCGCAACCTGACCGAGGCGATCGTGGTCGACGGGTCGGGCACCGTGCTGGCGCGGTCGACCTACAGCTTCGGCCTGGAGTTCGAGCGCTTCCCGGCCGAGGCGATCGAGCAGGCGCGCGGCGGCGACGTCGCCATGCTGGTCGCCGACAAGGAGGACCGCGTCCGCGCCATCGTGAAGCTGGACCGCTTCTTCGACGCCTTCCTGATCGTCGGGCGGCCGGTCGACCAGAAGGTACTGTCCTATATCGAGCAGACCCGCAAGGCGGCGTCGGAGTACGAGCAGCTCCGCGGCGCGCGCGCCTATTTCCAGATCACCTTTGCGCTGATCTTCGCCGTGGTAGCCCTGCTGCTGCTGCTGGCCGCCGTCTGGGTCGGCCTGGTGTTCGCCAACCAGCTGGCGCGGCCGATCGCAGCACTGATCGCGGCGGCGGAGCGGGTGCGCGGCGGCGACCTGACCGCGCGCGTGCCCGAGGTCGGCGTCGGCGACGAGATGGGCTCGCTCAGCCGCGCCTTCAACCGCATGGCGAGCCAGCTCGCCAACCAGCAGCACGAGCTGGTCGAGGCCAACCGCCAGCTCGACCTGCGCAACCGGTTCACCGAAGCCGTGCTCTCGGGCGTGTCGGCCGGCGTGATCGGCCTCGACCATCGCGGCCGGATCAACCTGCCGAACAAGGCCGCCTCGCAGCTTCTCGGCCTGGATCTCGGCCAGCTCGTCGGCCACGAGCTCGCCGAGCTGACGCCCGAGATGGCGGCGATGCTGGACGATGCGCGCCGGCGCCCGGACCGGGTCGTCGAGGCGCAGATCAAGCTCGCCCGCGGGGGCAGCGCCCGCACCCTCTTTGTCCGCGTGAGCGCGGATCATGCGGAGGGCGAGATCAAGGGCTTCGTCGTGACCTTCGACGACATCACCGAGCTGCAGTCGGCCCAGCGCACGGCCGCCTGGGCCGACGTGGCGCGGCGCATCGCCCACGAGATCAAGAACCCGCTGACCCCGATCCAGCTCTCGGCCGAGCGCCTGAAGCGCAAGTACCTGAAGGAAATCACGACGGATCCCGAGACCTTCAAGACCTGCACCGACACGATCGTGCGCCAGGTCGGCGACATCGGCCGGATGGTCGACGAGTTCTCGGCCTTCGCGCGGATGCCGGCGCCGGTGATGCGGGCCGAGAATTTCGCCGAGCTCTGCCAGCATGCGGTCCACCTGCAGAAGAACGCGCGGGCCGATGTCGACTTCGTGCTGACCCTGCCGCCGGGCAAGCTTCTGCTGCCCTGTGACCAGCGCCAGGTCGGCCAGGCCTTGACCAACCTGCTGCAGAACGCGCTCGATGCGATCGACGGGCGCGAGGGCGCGGACCGCGACAAGCCGCGCGGCCGGGTCGAACTCAAGGTCGAGCGGCGGGCGAAGTCGCTGCTGGTTTCGGTTGTCGACAACGGCAAGGGCCTGCCGGTCGAAGGGCGCGAGCGCCTGACCGAGCCCTATGTCACGACGCGGGCGAAGGGCACCGGCCTGGGGCTGGCGATCGTCAAGAAGATCATGGAGGATCACGGCGGTGAGTTGAAGCTGGCGGACAATCCCGGCGGCGGGTCGGTGGTCAGCCTGGAGTTTCCGCTCCGCAGCGACCAGGACTCGGAATCAGATCAAGGGCCAGCAGGTGACGCAGGCTCTCCCCTCACGATGAAGTCTCAGGCGGTGGCGCATGGCGCATGACATTCTGATCGTCGACGACGAAGCCGATATTCGCTCGTTGATCTCCGGCATCCTCGAGGACGAGGGCTACGGCACCCGGGAGGCGGGCGACAGCGACACCGCGTTCCGCGAGATCAAGGCGCGCATCCCGACTCTCATCATCCTCGACATCTGGATCCAGGGCTCGAAGCTGGACGGCCTCGAGATTCTCGAGTCGGTGAAGCGCGACTATCCCAACCTGCCGGTGGTGATGATCAGCGGGCACGGCACGATCGAGACCGCGGTCGGCGCGATCAAGAAGGGCGCCTACGATTTCATCGAGAAGCCGTTCAAGTCTGACCGGCTGCTGCTGATCATCGAGCGCGCGATCGAGGCGGCGCGGCTGAAGCGCGAGAACGAGGAACTGCGCCTGCGCGCCGGGCACGACACCGACCTGGTCGGCGTGTCCTCGGCGATCCAGCATCTGCGCCAGGCGATCGAGAAGGTCGCGCCGACCGGCAGCCGCGTGCTGATCACCGGCGCCGCCGGCGTCGGCAAGGAGATGGTGGCGCGCATGCTGCACGCCCGCTCGCGCCGCGCCGACGGGCCGTTCGTGGTGCTGAACAGCGCCACCATGCGCCCGGAGCATGTCGAGACCGAGCTGTTCGGCACCGAGCAGTCGACGGACGGCGGGCCGCGCAAGATCGGCACCTTCGAGCTGGCGCATAACGGCACGCTGTTCCTCGACGAGGTCGCCGACATGCCGCTGGAGACCCAGGGCAAGATCGTGCGCGTGCTGCAGGAGCAGACCTTCGAGCGCGTCGGC
>JAEULC010000221.1 GCA_016792605.1 Rhodospirillales bacterium | reverse complement strand
AGAGGGAGGAAACCATGACCATCCATCGTTCGATCTTCGCCGCGACGCTCGCCGCCGGCCTGGCGCTTGCGGCCAGCGCCGACGCGCAGGTCAAGCTGCGCTACGCCCATGTCGGCGTTGCCAACGCGCCGCAGACCCTGTTCGCCGACGAGCTCGCCAAGCTGACCAAGGAACGCACGGCGGGGCGCGTCGAGTTCCAGGTGTTTGCGAATTCGCAGCTCGGCGGCGTCGGCGAGATGGTGGACGGCGTGAAGTCGGGCGCCATCGGCATCGGCCACCACGACTTCGCCTCGCTCGGCAAGATCCTGTCGACCACGGCCGTGTTCAACACGCCCTTCGTCTACCGCGACGCCGGCCATGCGCTGCGCGCCACCGACCCGCGCGACTCGGCCGCGCTGCAGGCGATCAACAAGGAGCTGGTCGAGAAGGGCGGGATGCGGATCATCGGCAGCTTCTACCAGGGTGCGCGCCAGCTCACCTCGAAGGAGAAGGTGCTGTCGCCCAAGGACATGACCGGCAAGAAGTATCGCGGCGTGCCGGTGAAGCTGTGGTCGACGATGCTGACCGGCATGACCGCGGTCGCGACCCCGGTCGAAGTGTCCGAGCTTGCCACGGCGCTGGCGACCGGCCTGGTGGTCGGCCAGGAGAATCCGCTGCCGAACATCTTCAACCTGAAGCTCTACGAAGTGCAGAAGTTCGTCATGCTGACGAACCACATGCAGTCGGTGCTCTGCGTCTTCGTGAACGAGAAGGCATGGCAGTCGATCCAGGCGGCCGACCGCAAGGTGATCGAGGACACGATCGCCGAACTCGGCAAGAAGACCCTGGACTGGGACAACGAGTCCTTCGCCAAGTACCGCAAGGACCTCGAGGCCAAGGGCATGACCTTCGTCGAGGAGAAAGACGGGCTCGACATCAACGCCTTCCGCACGGCGGTGCTGGCCCAGGTGAACAAGGACTTCCCCGAGTGGTCCAGCCTGATCGAGCAGATCCGGGCGGTGAAGTAGAACGGGCGGCGCGGGGATAGCGCCTTGCTCACGGCGGTTCGCGCCGGCGTGCGCTGGATTAGCATCGCCCTTCTGGCGCTGCTGATCCTGACGCCGCTGGCGCAGATCGTCATGCGCGGGATCTTCAACGTGCCGATGTCGGGCGCGGAGGAGCTGGCGCGCTACTTCCTGATCTGCCTCTGCTTCGTCGCCGCGTCCTACGTGACGGCGGACGGAGGGCAGATCCGGATGGAGGAGTTCCAGTTCCTGCTGCCCGAGCGGCCGCGCTGGATGCTGCAGGTCGTCATCGAGGCGGCCGGGCTGGCGATGTACGCCGTCCTGTTCGTCGCCAGCATCCATACGATCCGCCGCAACCTCGACAACCAGACGGCGACGCTCGAAATGCCGTTCTGGATCTTCATGGGACCGCTGGCGGTCGGCGCGCTGCTCCTTTGCGTCGAAGCCGCCGTGACCCTGGTGAAGACCTGGCGCAGCCACCGCGCCCATGCCAAGCAGACCACTCTGACCTGACCGATGGCCGGCTTTCTCGTCATCCTGGCTTTCCTGATGCTGTTCGTCCTGGGATTTCCGGTCGTGCTGGCGATCGGCATACCGTCGATCGCCTATATCCTGCTGAACGACCTGCCGCTCGACCTCGTGGCGCAGCGCACGCTCTACGCGATGGATTCCTTCCCGCTGGTGGCCGTGCCGGTGTTCCTGTTCGTCGGCAGCCTGATGAACACGGCCGGCATTTCGCGCTACATCTACCAGTTCGCCGACACGGCCGTCGGGCGCCTGCCCGGTGGGTTGGCGCAGGTCAACATCTTCGGCAGCCTGATCTTCGCCGGCATGTCGGGCTCGGCGCTGGCCGATATCGGCGGCATCGGCCGGATCGAGATCGACGCCATGAAGTCAAAGGGTTTCCGGCCAGACTTCGCCAGCGCCGTCACCGCATCCTCTGCCCTGGTCGGCCCGATCTTCCCGCCCAGCATCCCGCTGATCATCTACGGCACCGTGACCGGCGTGTCGGTGCTGCAGCTGCTGCTTGGCGGCGTCCTGCCGGGGCTGCTCTGCGTCGCGGCCTTGATGCTGACCGTGTGGATCCTGGCGGTGAGGCGCGGCTACCCGCGCGCGTCGCGCTGGCCCACGTCACGCGAACTCTGGCGCGACTTCCGCCCGGCCGCGCCGGCGATCATGGCGCCGATGATCCTCATCGTCGGCATGCTGGCGGGCTACTTCACCCCGACCGAGATCGCGTCGGTCACTGTGGCCTACGCCGTGCTGATCAGCGGCCTGTTCTACCGCGACCTCACCTGGGCCGGCCTCATTTCCGCGTCTCTGGAGACGATCCGCGCCTCGGCCGGCATCCTGATGATCGTCGCGGTGGCGGCGCTGTTCGGCTGGATCCTCTCGGTCGAGCAGGTGCCACAGCGCATGACGGCGGTGATGCTCGGCATTTCCACAAACCCTTATGTGCTGCTGCTGCTGGTCAACATCCTGCTCCTGATCGTCGGCATGTTCCTGGACAGCACCACGGCGATCCTGGTCGCGGCGCCAATCATCGCCAAGCCGCTGGTCGCAGCGGGCGTGGACCCGGTGCATCTTGGCATGGTGGTGGTGTTCAACCTGATGATCGGCCTGTTGACGCCGCCGATGGGCTTGGCGCTCTACCTGGTCGCGGACATCGCCAAGGTGTCGATGAAGGACGTGTTGCGGGCGATGGGACCGTTCTACATCCCGCTGATCGGCACGCTGCTGCTGATCACCTACGTCCCGGCGGTCACCACCTGGCTCCCCCGGCTCGCGCTCGGAAACTAGCCGGCTGTCCCGAATGGTCACAGGCCCGGCTGCGCAATCGGATTGATCGCATCGCGGCGCCCGACCACCCTGCCGCCTGGAATGGTCAATCGGCAAAGGATGCGCCATGGCTTCTCGCATACGGCAGCTCGCCGACCGCCTGCTCTGGCTGCCGAGCTATCCGGCATTCCGCGAGGCGCCGGCACGGTTCGCGTCGCGCGCCTTGGGCTTCACGCTGCGGGAGAAATTCGTCTCGGCCCAGGATGTCGAGTTCGCGACCGATGACGGCCACGTCTTCGTCTCGCCGCCCGACAACGTCTCGTCCTTTATCGCCGGGGTCTTCGGGCAGCGCGACCTGCATGTGTACCGGTTCTGGCAGCGCCAGTTGCGGCAGGGCGCGGTGTTCCTCGACGTCGGGGCCAATATCGGGCTCTACGGCGTGCCGGCAGGCGCGGTGATCGGGCCGCGCGGTGCCGTGGTCTGCTTCGAGGCCAATCCCCGGACGTTCCGCTACCTGACCCGCAACCTCGCGCGCAACCGCCGCGCCAACGTAACGGCGGAGAACCTGGCGGTCGGGGCCGAGAGCGGAGAGATCCGGATCGCCACGGGCGCCCGGAATGCCGGAGAGGTCCATGTGGCGACGGAGGTGGAAGCGGGCGAGGTCGTGCCGATGGTGTCGCTCGACGGCTACTGCGCCGATCGTGGCATCGACCGCGTCGACTACATCAAGATCGACGTGGAGGGGTTCGAGGCTGCGGTCCTGTCGGGCGCCCGGCGCGTCCTCGCGGACAATCCCGATATCCTGGTGCAGACGGAGTACGAGCCGGCGCATCTCGCGCGCTACGGCGACTCGGATGCGCTGGAGCGCCTGCTCCGGGCGCAAGGGCTGGCGCCATTCGCGCTCGCCTGGGCCGACGGCGCGGCCACGCCGATCGCGAGCCTCGACGGCTACCGCGGCGAGATCCTGTGGAGCCGGCGCGACCTGGCGGGGATGCGGCCGTCAGCCGTAGACGGTCTCGGGCGCAGCGGCCGCCTCGACCGGGTGCCGGCCGGCGTCGATTAGGCCGCACAGCGCCTCGATGTCCTCGCCGGCCACGAAGCGGCTTTGCGGCAGCGCGAGCAGCCGCTGGCGCCGCTCGGCGTGCTGCGCCGGCGTCACGCGCTTCAGGAAATCGACCATCTCGTCCTCGAACGGCGCGGCGAAGGTCCAGCCGACGTCGTGCGCCTCGACCAGCTCGCCGATCTCGAAGCCGCGTGCCGCCAGGCAGGGCACGCCGAAGAATCCCGCCTCATAGAACCGGCAGGGCAGCAGCCAGCGCGAGTTCTCGCGCGCGTTCTCCAGGTCGAGCGCCCAGGCGAAATCGATCTCGCCGTAGATCCGCGCCAGGTCGCGCGGATTCACGTAGTCGCCGTCGTAGACGATGTTGGGATGGCTGCCGAGCAGGTCGTTGAACCGGCGGCGATCGACCGTCGTCAGGATGCCGCGGAAACGGAATAGCACCTGGCCGCGCAGGCGGCGCGCCAGGCGGGCGATCAGGTCCAGCGTATCGGCGCCGCGGATCAGGCCGTGATAGCCCACGACCCAGCGGTAGCCGAAGCGCGGGGTCGCCGCGGGCTCGGACAGCGCGGCGCCGCGCGAGCCGCAGGCGAGGATCGACGGCGGCAGCTTGTTCTCGAGCAGGAACCATGGCTTGTCGTAGGCCTGGACCGGCCGGTAGAAGTGCCGCAGGAAGCCCGGCGACGACAGCACGAGCAGCGCGACCCGGCGCAGGCACAGCCGCTCGACGAACCGGATCGCGCGGCCGGCGAAGCCGCGGGCGACGAAGGCGGGCTGGATGTCGAGCACCTCGTAGACGATCCTGGCGCCGCTGCCGCCAAGCGCGCGGGCGGCAAGCGCCAGCAGGAGCTGGTCGATGTTGCGCGCATAGAAGACCGAGGCGCGGCGGAACGTGTCGCGGTGCCGCCCCAGGCGCACCAGGGCGGCGGCCAGCGCCAGGGCGCGTTGTAGGTACCTGCCGTCGGACGTGCTGCCGAGCGGCACGAACGGGTAGGCCGGCCGGTAGTCGCGATTGTAGCGCTGGCGCCGGAATCCGAACACGGTCAACCGGAATCCGTGCTCCAGGAATGCCTCGCTGCGCTTGATCGTGCTGACGTCGGTGATGTCCGGGACGAACAGCGCCAACTCCGTCGGATAGTCCTTGTGACTGGCCGTCATGCTTCGTCTCGGTGTCGGTTCGTGGCGGCAGTATGGGCAGTCGGCGAATGCCCGGAACGTGATCAAACTGTGTCGCTGCCGCAGGCAGTCCTGCGGCTCGCTTCCGGGATCGCCGAAAGGTCACAGAGCGGCTTGCGGTCGTGCTCCTATAAGCGGGGGTTCCTGGCCACGGAGATGTACCCACATGCAGGCTCGGCTGAAGGCGCTCAGCCTCAAGGGCGTCCTGTGGTCGGCGGGC
>JAEULC010000219.1 GCA_016792605.1 Rhodospirillales bacterium | reverse complement strand
TCGAGCGCAGCCAGGGCTGGATGCCGATGTTCGACTTCGCCGAGGCCGACCGGATCGGCGCCGAGATCGTCGCCGGCGGGCGCCAGTTCCACAAGAAGGTGCGCGCCGGGCTGGCCGAGGTCGGCGTCGATCTCGGCAACCCGCTGGAGTTCCTGCTAGCGCTCCGCCGGATCGGGCCGAAGCGCCTGGAGGAATGGTGGGGCCCGGGCGCCGAGGAACGCGAGCGCCCGCGCGGCCGCAAGCCGGTCGTGCCCTCGACCACGCTGGTCGAGCTCGAGGTCCAGGGCCGCGCCATCGCCGACGGCATGGCGCCGAGGCAACGCCAGGCGATCCAGGGCGCCAAGCTCAAGGCCTGCGTTGCCACCAGCGACGTGCACGAGTACGGCAAGATCCTGTTGGAATCGACGCTGAAGCCGATCGGCGTCGACGTGGTCGACGCCGGCATCAACGCTGATCCCGCCGCGGTGGTCCGGGCCGCCAAGGACGGCGGCGCGGACTGCATCGCCGTCAGCACCTTCAACGGCTTCGCGCTGGAATACATCACCCTGCTGCAGAAGGAGATGGCGAAGGCCAAGCTCGACATCCCGGTCTTCGTCGGCGGGCGCCTGAACCAGGTGCCGGACGGCAGCAACACCAGCCTGCCGGTCGATGTCGGCGAGGAGCTGGCCGAGCGCGGCGCGGTGGTGTGCCGGAAGATCGAGGACATGCTGCAGGGACTGCAGGATTTGTCGGCCGGTCGCTGATATATCGGCCTGCCCGGGATTCCGGCGGCGGATTTGCCCGGAATATTAACTAGTCGTTATCGGCCGCTCTGCGATCAATAAGGTGTATCGCCCTGCGCGACCCGTCGGGCCGCGGCGGCAACCTTGTGGGCAGATCGTCGAAGCCGCGATGCAAGCCGAGCCTGCAGCCCCTTCGCCCGGCACTCCAGGAAATGCGTCGCCGGTCCTGCGGCTGGCGCCTCCCATCGTGCCGGCGCTGGTTGCCGCGGCCTGCCTGGCCGTGGTCGTGGATCTTGCCGTCGGCAGCACGCCGGCCAAGCTCGTCGCCCTGGCCTGCGGGCTGGCCGCGATCGCCTATTGCACGTGGTACCGGTCGGTCCAGCGCGTTCGCATCGCGGACCTGCTCCATAGCGAGCGCCGGTTCCGCGACTTCACCGAGGCCGGATCGCACTATGTGTGGGAGATCGGCCCGGATTTCCGCTTCACCTACGTCTCTGACAGCATCGAGAAGGTGACCGGCGACAAGCCGTCCGACGTGATCGGCAAGACCCGCACCGAGATCCGCCCCGACGATCCGCATACCGACGCGTCCGCGGCCGCGCTGCAGCGCCAGATCGAGGCCGGGGTGCCGTTCGTCGACGTTCCGATCAAGCGCACGCTCGCGGACGGCCGGGTCGTCCACCTGATGACGGCCGGCAAACCGTACTACGACGACCGGGGGCGCTACCTCGGCTACCGATGCTCGTCGCGCGACATCACCGCCCAGGTCGAGGCCGAGCAGGCGCTGAAGGCGAGCGAGCAGCGGTTCCGCGACTTCGCCGAGCTGGCCGCGGACTGGCTGTGGGAACGCGACGCCGGGGACCGCCTGGTCTGGGTATCCGACAGCATGGAGCGCCTGGTCGGCGTTCCGGCATCCGGCATCATCGGCACGCAGTGGACCGACCTGCCCGGCGACAGCCCCGAGCGCCGGACGCAGATCGCGGCGATCCGCGCCAAGGTCGCCGAACGCGCGCCCTTCGCCGACCTGCCCTTCTCGCGCACCGACCGGGACGGCCAGGTCCTGCATCTGGCGATCAGCGGCAAGCCATTCTACGGCGAGGACGGCACGTTCCTCGGCTATCGCGGCACCACCCGCGACATCACCGACCAGGTGCTGGCGCAGCGCCAGCTCGGCGCCAGCAACAAGGCGCTGCAGCAGACCACCGAGGCCCTGGCGCACAGCGAGCACCGCTTCCGCGACTTCGCCAACGCCGCCTCGGACTGGTTCTGGGAGCAGGACGAGCAGCACCGCTTCACCTTCATCCTGCTGTCGGACCAGCTGCTTGCCAACGGCCGCACCGGCACCAGCCTGGGCATGACGCGGCGCCAAGCCAATCCGCACGGCGCCAGCGAGGCGGAGTGGCAGCGCCACGAAGCCGACCTGCAGGCGCGCCGTCCGTTCCGCGACTTCCGCTTCCGCCGCGACGACGAGAACGGGCGCCCGCGCTTCCTGTCGGTCAATGGCGTGCCGTTGTTCGACCGCGACGGCCGCTTCACCGGCTACCGCGGGACGGGCCGCGACATCACCGTGCAGGTATTGGCGGAGCTGGAGGCCCAGGAGGCGCGGCGCGGCCGCGACCTGGCCGAGGCGGCGAGCCGCGCCAAGTCGCAGTTCCTGGCCCATATCAGCCACGAGCTGCGCACGCCGCTGAACGCCATCATCGGCTTCTCCGAGGTCATGGACCGCGAGATGCTGGGGCCGATCGGCACGCCGAAATACCGCGAATACGCCGGCGACATCCAGTCGAGCGCCCGCCACTTGCTCGAGCTCATCAACGACATGCTGGACATGGCGCGGATCGAGGTCGGGAAGTACCGCATCGAGCCGTCGCCGATCGCGATCGCCGCCCTGATGCAGCAGGTACACTCGATGACGCGCGGCATGGCCGAGGCGAGCGGCCTGGCGCTGGAGTTCGGCAAGGTGTGCCCCGACACGACCGTCTTCGTCGACGGCCGCGCGGTCAAACAGGTGCTGCTGAACCTGATCTCCAACAGCATCAAGTTCACGCCGTCGGGCGGCCGCATCACCGTCGACGTGCGGGAGGGCGACGGCGGCGCGCTGCAGGCGCTGGTGACCGACACCGGCCGCGGCATTCCGGCGGCGGCCTTGCCGACGCTGTTCGAGCCCTTCCAGCAGGCCAGCCCCAGCCAGGCGCGCCAGGGCGGCGGGTCGGGGCTGGGGCTGTGGATCAGCCGCAACCTGATGCGGATGCATGGCGGCGACCTGTCGATCGCCAGCGTCGAGGGCGAGGGCACGACCGCGACCCTGACCATCCCGGCCGACCGCGTCCTTGTCTCCGACGTCGGCGCCCCCAAGGCCGTCGCCTAGCCGCCCTTCTCCGCCTTCACGAGCGCGCGAGTGTGAGGCAGTTCAACCGGCCCGGCGCGTATCTGTCCTATAGCCGTGTCCATAGCGACAGGAGCGGGCCATGGGCGGACAAGCCGGATTCAGGATGGTCGCGGAACCGGGCGAGGTCGTCTTCCACGAGGGCGATGCCGGGGACTGCGCCTATTTCGTCGAAAGCGGGTCGATCGAGGTCGCGGTGCGCCAGGGTGATGCGGCGGTGCCGGTCGCCGTCCTGGGGCCGGGCGACGTGCTGGGCGAGATGGCGATGATCGACGGCCAGCTTCGCTCTGGCACCGCGACGGCGCAGACGCGCAGCGTGCTGCTGATGATCACGCGCGACCAGCTCTCCCGGCGCATGGCGCAGTCCGACCCGGTGCTGCGCCTGTGCCTGTCGGTCCTGGTGCAGCGCCTGCGCCAGGCCTCGGCCTATCCGGGCGACCGCCGCCCGCCATCGGCGCCCGCCGGCGAGCATGGCCGGGTGCACGATGCGCTGCTGCGCGAGCAGGAACTGCGCCAGGCACTGGCCGGCGCGGAGTTCGAACCCTTCTTCCAGCCGATCGTCGCACTCGCGACCGGCGCCACCCTCGGCTTCGAGGCGCTGGCGCGCTGGCGGCACCCCGAGCGCGGCCTCTTGAGCCCGGCCGCGTTCATCGCCACGGCGGAGGCGTGCGGGCTGATCGCCCAGGTCGACCGCCAGGTCCAGCACCGCGCCTGCCTTGCCTTGGCGCGGCTGCAGGTGGCCCGGCCGCAATGGCCGCCCCTGTTCCTGACCCTCAACGTCTCGGCCCAGGACTTCGCCGAGCCCGACTTCGTCCAGGCGCTGCAGGGGATGGTGCACGCGACCGGCGTCGACCCGCGGCGGGTGAAGCTGGAAATCACCGAGTCGGCGCTGATCGCCGACCCTGACGCCGCCGCGGCCCGGCTGCGCGCCTGCCGCGAGATCGGCTTCGGTATCGCGATCGACGATTTCGGCACCGGCCATGCCAGCCTCGGCTACCTGCAGCGCTTCCCGGTCGACACGATCAAGATCGACCGCGGCTTCGTGCGCGACATCACCAGCGAGGCGAAGAACCGCGTGATCGTCGAAACGATCCTGCGCCTGGCCGAAGGGCTCGGCATGTCGGTCGTAGCGGAGGGCATCGAGACCGAGGCGCAGCGCCAGGCGCTGGCCGCGCTCGGCTGCACGCTGGGCCAGGGCTACCTGTTCGGCCGCCCCGAGGCGGAGAGCCGGATCAGCGGTAGCTGACCTTCTCGATCTCCAGCTCCAGGTCGCCCGCCGGGCGCTTCCAGATCACGCTGTCGCCCTGGCGCGCACCGATCAGGGCCTTGCCCAGCGGCGACAGCCAGGAGATCCGGTGCTTCGGCGCGTCGGCCTCGTCCTCGCCGACGATGGTGAACTTGTGCCTCTTGTCGTGCTCGTCGACCGCCTCGACCGTGGCGCCGAACTGGATTTCGTCCGCCCTCTGCTTCTTGGGATCCAGCACGATGGCCTTGGCGATGCGGCCCTCGATCCAGGGTATGTCGCGCTCCAGTTCCGGCCGCAGCGCCGCCGCATCCTCGCCGAACTGCTGCTTCTCGCGAAGCATCTCCGCGAGCCGCTGCTTCAACGCCTCCAGGCCCTTCGGCGTGATGTAGTTGGGCTGGCCGCTGTCCGGCCGGTCGGGCAGCTGCTCGGCGAAGTCGCCGTCCTGCTCCTTCACGAATGCGCGGCTCATTTCTTCCTGCCTCCTCCCGGTGGGGCTT
>JAEULC010000176.1 GCA_016792605.1 Rhodospirillales bacterium | reverse complement strand
CTCGGCATGGGCGGCGCGCGCATGATCGACAAGGGCTATCGCGACGGCTGGGGCTTCGGCCGCCACGTGATCGGCTCGAACTTCTTCCACTACATCCGCGACCCTTGGAACAGCCTGGCCGAGTATTCCTGCGACATTGACCACATTCCGAACGGCACGGAGTGGAAAGCCACGAACTACCAGCCGCAGGACTCGCTCTACGTCTGGGGCCCCAAGGTGCCCGACGACTTCATCGTGAATTTCGAAGCGGTGGACTGAGCCGCAGGTCCTCGGTCTACAGGACGTGGCATAGCCGCAGCGCGTCCAGCACCGCCGCCGCGATGTTGCGGCTGGCGACCGCGTCGCCGATGCGGTGCAGCTCGAACGCGTCCGGCCGGGCCGGGCGGGGCTGCTTCTGGCCGGCCAGCAGTGCGTCGATGTCGGTGACGCCGTCATTGCCCGAGTCCTGGCGCAGCTCCTGGTAGACTTGGTCGGCGGGCAGGGTGCCGCGCTCGACGATCACCTGGTCGGCCTCGCGCTCGACGAGCTGGCCGGTCAGTATGTTGCGGAAGGCGGCCATCAGGCGGTTGCCGCGGCGCTCGACATGGTCGATCTCGTGGTCGAAGGTCGTCGTGACGCCGAGTTCGTAGGACCGCTTCTTCCAGATCGCGCGCTCGGCATAGGTCAGTTCCTGGGCGAGCTGGGCGTCGATCGAGAACAGGTGCACGCGCCTGCCCTGGGCGATCGCCAGCTCGGCGACCTGGCTGGCCGGGTGGCGCCCGGTGCCGTCATAGACGATCACCTCGGGCGCCAGCGGCTTGGCGCCGCTGATCGCGTCCCACACCGTGGTGCAGTGCTCGGCGCCGGGAACCCAGTCGATGTCCGGCACGCCGCCGGTGGCGACGATCACGACATCGGGTTTCTCGGCCAGCACCTCGGCGCGCTCGGCGAAAGTGTTCAGGCGGATCTCGACGCCCAGCCGCTCGGCCTCGCGCTGGCGCCACTCGATCAGCCCGATCAGGTCGCGCCGCCACGACGCCCCGGTCGCCAGCAGCACCTGGCCGCCAAGCTTCGCCGCGGCTTCGAACAGCACCACGCGGTGGCCGCGCTCGCCGCAGACCCGCGCGCCCTCGAGCCCGGCCGGGCCGCCGCCGACGATGACGATCTTGCGGCCCGGCTTGTCGGAGCGCTGGATCACCTGCGGCAGGCTCGACTCGCGGCCGGTCGCCGGGTTGTGCAGGCAGTGCGGCCGGTACTGCGACTGGCAATGCGTGGCGCCGACGCAGGGGCGGATCTGGTCCTCCACCCCGGCCTCGATCTTGGCGATGATGTTCGGGTCGGCGATATGGGCGCGGGTCATCGCGACCATGTCGAGCAGCCCCTCGCGGATCGCGTGCCGCGCCGTGGCGATGTCCGAGATGCGCGCGGCGTGGAACACCGGCAGGCCGACGGCCTTCTTGAACTCGCCGACCCGCGCCAGCCAGGGCGCGATCGGCGAGGCCATGCCGGGCATGTTGTCCATCGCCAGGCCCACCTCGGTGTCCATGCGGCCGTAGATCGCGTTGAAGAAGTCGAGATGGCCGGAGCGCTCGAACTCGCGGGCGATGGCCACGCAGTCCTCGAACGACAGCGCGCCGGGATGGCTGCCCTCGTCGACGACGTAGCGCAGGCCGAGCAGGAACCTGTCGCCGGCCTGGCGCCGCATCTCCTCATAGACCATCAGGCCGAAGCGGCAGCGGTTCTCCAGCGAGCCGCCGAAGCGGTCGGTGCGCTTGTTGGTGCTGGGCGACAGGAACTGGCCGATCAGGTGGCCGCCGGCAAGCGTCTCGATGCCGTCCAGCCCGCCTTCCTGGCAGCGCCTGGCCGCCGCGCCATAGGCCTTCACCACGCGGGCGATGTCGTGCTCGTCCATCTCCTTGGGGAAGGAGCGGTGCAGCGTCTCGCGGATCGGCGAGGGCGCGATCGTCGGCAGCCAGTTCGACGCATAAGGTTCGCCGCGGCGGCCGAGATGGGTGATCTGGCACATCAGCGCCGCGCCATGCCGGTGGATGCGGGCGGAGAACTGCTGCAGGTACGGGATCACCTGGTCAACACCGACATTGAGTTGCCGGAAGATGTTGGGCGAATCCGGAGCGATGTTGGACGAGCCGCCGAAGCGGTCGGTGCGCTTGTTGGTGCTGGGCGACAGGAACTGGCCGATCAGGTGGCCGCCGGCGAGGGTCTCGATGCCGTCCAGCCCGCCCTCCTTGCAGCGCTTGGCCGCCGCGCCATAGGCCTTCACTACGCGGGCGATGTCGTGCTCGTCCATCTCCTTGGGGAAGCTGCGATGCAGCGTCTCGCGGATCGGCGAGGGCGCGATCGTCGGCAGCCAGTTCGACGCATAGGGTTCGCCGCGGCGGCCGAGATGGGTGATCTGGCACATCAGCGCCGCGCCATGCCGGTGGATGCGCGCGGAGAACTGCTGCAGGTACGGGATCACCTGGTCAACGCCGACATTGAGCTGGCGGAAAATGTTGGGCGAATCCGGCGCGATGTTGGACGAGCCGCCGAACATGGTCAGGCCAATGCCGCCCTTGGCCTTGGTCTCGTGATAGAGCTGGTAGCGCTCGACCGGCATGCCGTCGACCTCCATGCCACTGGCATGGCTGGTGCTCATCACCCGGTTCTTCAGGGTCAGGTGCTTGATCTTGAGCGGTTGCAGCAGCGGGTCGCGGGTGGCGCGGGCGTCCTGCCGGGCGGAGGTCATGGTGTCGCTCATCGTTTCCTACCTTTCGACACGGATGCAGGCTGCGTGGTGTCCGCCGCCCAGGTCTTCGAGCGGCGGATGCGCCTCGCCGCAGCGGTCGATCCGCTGCGGGCAGCGCGAGGCGTAGCGGCAGCCCGTGGGCGAAGGCGGCGCGGCGAAGGCGTCGGGCGCCGCCGCATCCGCCGGCGCATCGTCCAGCGTGCCGAGCAGCGCCTTGGTGTAGGGATGGCGCGGGCGGGTGAACACATCCTCGGTCGGGCCCAGCTCGACCAGCTTGCCGAAATACATCACGCCGATGCGGTCGCAGAGATAGCGCGCGACGTGCAGGTCATGGGTGATGAACAGGATCGAGAGCGCGTGGGATGCACGCACGTCCTTCATCAGGTTCAGGATCTGGGCGCGCACCGAGACGTCGAGCTTCGATACCGCCTCGTCGGCGACCAGCAGGCGCGGCGACAGGATCAACGCGCGGCCGATGGCGACGCGCTGCAACTGCCCGCCCGAGAGCTCGTGCGGGAAGCGGTCGCGGAAGCTGGGGTTGAGCCCGACGCTGCGCAGCGTGTCGTCGACCCGGCCGGCGATCTCGGACGCGGCGCAGAGCTTGTGCAGCCGCAGGGGGATCGCCAGCGCCTCGGCCACGGTGTAGCGCGGGTTGAACGAGGACAGCGGGTCCTGGAAGACCATCTGCAGGTCGCGGCGATAGGGCTGCAGTCCGCGGTCGCTCAAGGCCGCCAGGTCAGCGTCGCGGTAGAGGATGCGCCCGGCGCTGGGCCGGTAAAGCCGCAACAGCGCCTTGGCGAGGGTCGTCTTGCCGCTGCCGGACTCGCCGACGATGCCGAGCACCTCGCCGGCCCGGATGTCGAGCGTCACCTCGTCGACGGCGCGGAACTGTCGGGGCGCGCCGGCCTCACGCGCGCGGCTGGGAAAGGCAACCGAGAGCGCGTCGAGCGTGACCAGGCTTTCGCTTGCCACGGTCATGCCGGCACCGCCTCGGCCAGGAAGCAGCGCACGAGGTGCGGCTCGGCGCCGAAGCTGGGCGGCGCCTCGCGCCGGCAGCGGTCCATCGCCTGCGGGCAGCGCGGCGCGAACAGGCAGCCGGGCGGCGGTGCGCTGAGGCTGGGCAGCTCGCCCGCGATCTCCTTCAGGCGCTCGGATTTCTGCTGCAGCGCGACCGCGGTGGCGATCAGTCCCCGGGTGTAGGGGTGGCGCGGCACGTCGAACAGCGCCCGGGTCGGCCCGACCTCGACGATCTGGCCGGCATACATCACGGCGATGCGGTCGCACAGCGAGGCCGCC
>JAEULC010000157.1 GCA_016792605.1 Rhodospirillales bacterium | reverse complement strand
GGCGGGGAAGCGCTCGCCGAACGCCTCGATCGCATAGCCCTCGGATACGATGTCCTGCAGCTTCAGATAGCCGCAGGCGATGCTGCGCCCGACCGTGTAGCCATAGCCGCCGCTGGTGGTGTAGCCGACCACCCGGTCGCCTAGCACGATCGCCTCACCGCCGTGCAGGTTCGCTGAAGCGTCGGCGTTGAACCAGCACAGCCGGCGCTGGACGCCCGCCTGCTTCTGCCGGTCGAGCGCCGCCCGGCCGATGAAGTCGACGTTCTTCTTCATCGACACGGCGAAGCCCAGCCCCGCTTCCAGCGGCGTCTCGTCCGGCGAGATGTCGGCGCCCCAGTAGAGATACTGCTTCTCGAGCCGCAGGCTGGAGATGGCGCGGTAGCCGACATCGGCGATGCCATGCGCCGCGCCCGCCGCGCGCAGCGTCTCGTAGACATGCTGCGCGTAGTCCATCGGCACGTGCAGCTCCCAGCCCAGCTCGCCGACATAGGAGACGCGCAGCGCCGAGACCGGCGCGTAGCCGAGCCGGATCTCCTTGGCGCGCATATAGGGCAAGGCGGCGTTGGAGACGTCGTCGTCGGTCACCGCCTGCAGCACGTCGCGGGCGCGCGGGCCGCAGAGATTGACGACCGCGCGCGACGCGGTGATGTCGCGGATCTCGACCGAGCCGTCGCGCGGCGCGTGGCGCCTGACATGCGCCAGGTCGTGGACGCCGAAGCCGCTGCCGGTGACGAAGTAGTAGCGGTCCTCGGCGAGCCGCGTGGTCGTCACGTCGGCCTCGATGCCGCCGCGATCGTTCAGCATCTGGGTGTAGGCGATGCTGCCGACCGGCTTGTCGAGATTGCCGGCGCACAGCTTCTGCATCAGCGCGACGGCGCCGGGGCCGCTGATCTCGGCCTTGGTGAAGGAGGTCATGTCGACCAGCGCCGCGCGCTCGCGCACGGCGCGGTGCTCCTCGCCCACCCGGTCGAACCAGTTGGCGCGTCCGAAGCTTGGGCTTTCCGCGCGCTCCACGCCCTTCGGCGCGAACCAGTTCGGCCGTTCCCAGCCGAACTTGGAGCCGTAGACCGCGCCGTTCTCCTTCAGCGTGTCGTAGAGCGGGCTGCGCCGGGCGCCGCGCGCGCTATGCGCCTCGTGGCCCGGCCAGGCGACGGTGTAGTAGTTGGCGTAGGCCTCCACCGCGCGCTCGAACAGGAAGCGCGGGTTGGCGTGGTGCTCGCCGAAGCGCAACGCGTCGAAGGCCCAGAGGTTCATGCCCGGATCGCCCTCTGCCATCCAGCGCGCCATGGCCCTGCCCGCCCCGCCCGCCGCGGCGATGCCCGAGGTGAAGCCGCAGCAGATGAAGAAATTGTCCAGGCCCGGCGCCTTGCCCATCACCGGCTCGCCGTCGGCCGAGATCGGGATCGCGCCGTTGACCATGGTCTTGATGCCGGCCTTCTCCAGCGCGGGGATGCGGTGCGCCGCAGCGGCGCCGAGCGGCTCGAAGCGGTCGAAGTCGGGCGGCAGCAACTCGGCGGCGAAGGGATGCGGGATGCCGTGCCGCCCGAAGGGCTTCGTATTGTCCTCCCACCCGCCGAAGGCCAGGCCGCCGACCTCGGGCTTCACGTAGTAGCGCCCGTCGGGATCGCGGAAGGTCGGCAGGTCCTTGGGCAGGCCGGCGATCTTCTCGGTCACGAGATACTGGTGCTCGACCGCGCAGACCGCGACCGGCACCCGCGCCATCTCGCCGATTTCGCGCCCCCACATGCCGCCGGCGTTGACGACCATGGCGCAGCGCACGTTGCCCTTGTCGGTCACGACGCCGGTGATGCGCTGCTTCTCGACCACGAGGCCGGTAACATGCACCCCCTCGCGGATCGCGACGCCGCCCAGCCGCGCGCCGCGCGCCATCGCCTGGGTGACGCTGGCCGGATCGACATAGCCGTCCGTCGGCACGAAGGCCGCGCCGACGATGTCCTGCAGGTTCATGACCGGGAACAGCTTCGCGGCCTCGGCCGGCGAGACGAGTTCCATCGGGAAGCCGAAGCTCTTGGCCAGGGTCGCCGCGCGCTTCAGCTCCAGCCAGCGTTCCTGCGACGCCGCGACGCGCAGCGAGCCGACGCCGTGCCACCCCGTCGCCTGGCCGGTCTCGGCCTCGAGCTCGGTATAGAGCTTGGCGCTGTACTGCATCATCCGCGTCAGGTTGCGCGAGCTGCGCATCTGGCCGATCAGTCCCGCCGCATGCCAGGTGGCGCCGTGGGTGAGCTGCGCCTTTTCCAGCAGCAGCACGTCCTTCCGGCCGAGCTTGGCCAGATGGTAGGCGATCGAGCAGCCGATCGCGCCGCCGCCGATGATGACGATTTCCGCCTGGGAGGGAATCATGCCCGGAGTTCGCCCTGATACCAGTCGAGGAAATGCGCCACGTTGCGTTCCTTCACCTTGGCGAAGGGGCCGGGCACGTAGCCGCGCGACTGCACGCCCTGCTGCACCGCCTCGCAGATCACCCAGTCCTGTTCCGAGGTACGCTGCCAGAACGGCATGATGTCGGAAAGCTTGTAGTCCACGTCCTCGCGCGCATGGCCGGCGACGAGCCAGTAGACGCGCACCGCCGTCTCCTGCGGCCCCAGCGGCGTCACCCGCGTCGACATGGCGTGATCGCAGGATCCGTGCAGCCACAGGCTGGGAAACACGGTGACACGCAGCGTGCCGACCTCGGGGTCGGGATAGTCGCCCATCAGCGGCCCGGCCTGCCGGCCGTCCAGGGTCTCGCTGACCCAGCCAGGCCGGAGCGGCGTGCGGTTGGCGCGGTACCAGGCGCCGGTCATGTCGGATTTCAGCGACGGCACTTCCAGGCCCTTGCTCGCCCAAGCCGCCGCGCATTCCTGCGTGCGCGCCGCGATCTCCGCCTCATGTCGCGCGTCGTCCAGCTGGATGTCGTAGTTCGCCTTGATGTACTCGGGATGCGTCGTCGGGCAGTGGAAGCACTCGCGGTTGTTTTCCCACACCACCTTCCAGTTCGCCTTCACCTGGTAGTCGACGATCTTGGCGACCTTGGCGCGGCCCAAGCCCTGGGGCTTCAGCGCAGGCGCGAGCAGCGCGTCGACGGCGGCGAAGTCGGGCGGGTTCTCGGCCAGCGACAGGAAGATCAGCCCGCCTACCTGGCGTAGGGCGACCGGGCGCAAGCCCAGCTCGGTGGACGGCACGCCATGCTCGCCCATCGTGTCGCGCAGCAGCTTGCCGCTGAGGTCGTAGGCCCAGGCATGGTAGGGGCAGACGAAGGCGCGGTCCTTGCCGCGCTCGGCCGAGCAGAGACGCGAGCCGCGGTGGCGGCAGACATTGTGGAAGCCGCGGATCCGGCCGTCGCGCCCGCGCACGACGATGACCGAGTCGTTGCCGATCCGGTGGGTGAACCAGTCTCCGGCCTGCGGGATCTCGCAGTCATGGCCGGCGAACTGCCAGCCCTTGGCGAAGATCGCCTCGATCTCCCGGTCGAAGATCGCCTGATCGAAATAGTAGGCCTGGTCGAGCGACCAGCCGGAGCGATAGGGCGGCAGCGGCGCGGCCGCGCGGGGCGAAGTGATCGTCACTGGCGGACCTCCCAATCCGAGCGCGCGGCAGTCTAGGGGCAGGCGGCCCTAAAGCCAAACAACGGGTTCCAGGCGCCGTCGATAGAAAAACTTTTGCCTACGGCTTGCGCACCGCCCAGGCGGGCGGGCGTTCGCGCCGCGCCTCCTCCAGCACGAAGTCGCGGAAGGCCTGGATGCGGTCCTGGCGCGGGCTGCGGTCGGACCAGACCACGTGGTAGGCGTCGGCGATCGGCAGTGCGACCTTGACCGGCGCCACCAGCGTGCCGGTGCGCAGGTCGTCGGCGATCATCGGCCAGCGCCCGAGCGCGGCGCCGAGCCCCTGCCGCGCAGCTTCCAGCGCCAGCATCGACACGTCGAAGCGCAGGTCGTGGCCGGTTTCGGGTATCTCCTTGCCGGCGTGCCGGATCCAGGCCGGCCAGCCGTCGCGGTAGCCGATCACGTGCAGCAGCGGCAAGGCGCGCAGCGCGCGCCAGCCCGGATGCTTCTGCGCCATCGCCTTGGCGACGACGGGAAAGGCGTATTCGGGACCGAGGCGCTGCGCCTGCAGCCCGGCCCAATGGCCCGGCCCGTAGCGCAGCTCGACATCGATGCCGTCGAAGGCGAACTCCGCCGGCTCGCTGCGCGTGGTGATGCCCAGCGCGATCTCGGGATGGCGCGCGCGGAAGCGCTGGAGGCGCGGCAGCAGCCAGAGCAGGCCGAAGGAGCCCGGCGCGCGAACCATGAGCGGACCGGCGAGCTTACCCGCCGTCGTCCGGCCGCGCCTTGCGGCGCCGAACACCTCGGCCGTGCCGGCGCGCAGGCGGTCGAGCGCGTCGACGACGCTGGGGCGGTAGGCGGTGCCAAGGTCGGTCGGGACCAGGCCCCTGGCCGTGCGCCGGAACAAGGGCGCGCCGAGATGCGCCTCCAAGAGCCGCACCTGCTGGCCGACCGCCGCGGCGGTCACCCCCAGCTCCCTTGCCGCCACGGCGAAGCTGCCGCCGCGCGCGGCCGCCTCGAAGGCGCGGACCCAGTTGAGCGGCGGCAGGGAACGGGGCGAATCTTCCGTCATCGGATCAACAGCTTAGGCCAGAATTGCCTGATCCGGGAACCCTTCGCGTGGCGCGTCGTTTGTACCGGCACAGGACGCGGGAGGGCCGATGGCGCTCGTGTCCGACGCGATAACCCGATGAGGTTCGACATGAAACGCATCACCACTCTGTCGCTGGCCGCGGCGCTGAGCTTCGCGCTGGCCGGCGTCGCGAGCGCCGAGGTCAACTACTTGTCGCCGCAGAACCCATTCCCGCGGATCAACTGGACGCAGGTCAGCAACAACTGCGAGTTCGGCGAGACGATCGACGGGTCGAGCGCGACCGAAGCCAAGCGCCGGATCGAGAGCGCCGGCTTCCAGAACGTGCGCGAGCTGCGCAAGGGCTGCGACAACGTGTGGCATGCCCGCGCCAGCGCCTACGGCCAGGACGTCAACGTGGCCCTGTCGCCCGACGGGCAAGTGATGCGCGAGACCGAGTAATTCTCGGGATCAGCGCCGCGTCCTCGAACCGGATTTCCGAGCCCCCTCCAAGCCGGTTCGAGGACGCGATCCCTTGGCGTCACGAAGGTTGACTTCGCGAGGCCGAGATCAAGAATGGCCGCAGGCGAAAGCCTGTGGCCATTCTCTGTTTCGGGAGGTCCTGATGCGGTCAGCGCTTCTTGCGGCGATTGTGATGGCCGGGCTCGGCCCTGCGGCGCCGGCCTTCGCCCAGTGCGATCCCGGCACCAAGCTGGACAAGACCACCGCGACCGACGCGCGCAAGAAGATGGAGGCCGCCGGCTACCGCCAGGTGAAGGATCTGAAGAAGGGCTGCGACAGCGCCTGGCACGGCCGCGCGGTCAACAAGCAGGGGGCTCCGGTCGATGTGATGATCACGCCCCAGGGCGACGTCCTGCTGGAGACGAATCCCTAGCCTGGTCTAGCCGCGCGCCAGCCCTAAGCGGCGTCAGCCGCGCGCCAGCCAAGCCGCGTCGGCGCAGTCGATCTGCTGCTGCCGGTCGGCCTTCGAGCGGAAGAGCGCCACGCCGCGGCGAATCCACGAGCGGTAGCTCTCCGTGCGGAGCTCGCGCGCCCGGCGCTTGTGGAACTCGATCAGCTCTGGGGTGATGCGGACCGTGGCGACGGCGTTGCCGCCGGTCGGGCTCAAGGACAGGTCGATCGACTGGGTCATGATCGTTCTCCCGAGGGGTGATTGGCCCCGACTGTAACTTATGACCGGATTTCCGATAATTCTGTCTCAAGTCACGATATTTGTGATATTCAAGAACAAGTGGGGCGGGCAGCCTGGCGTTGGCGCAACCCGCCCGCTCCCGTGCTGCGGCTTAGGCCTTCGCCGCCGCAGGGCGGCCCACCGGCGCGCCTTCGGGGCGGCGGCGGGTCAGGAAGGCCCAGAGCCAGCGCGCGCTATCCCGGATGGCCTGGGCGCGCATTTGCTGCGCTTCCCGGACCATGACGGCGATCTCGTCGTGGCTCGGATAGTGGAACTCGATCGTCGGCAAGGGGCGATCAGTCGTATTGTTGCGGCGCATCATGTGAAACCTCCATACATGTCATCGACTTGAGGCCACGGCGCTCTCCCTGCAACAAAAACTATTTCGCAGATGCGAGATTGATAATCCAATTTCTTGGCAAAGATTCTATGATCCGGTTTCACCAATCCGGTGAGGAAGGGTTAAGAAATGAGCTTCGCGGGCGACTTGGAAATATTCGTGCGCGTGGTCGAGTCGGGTGGCTTCTCGACCGCCGCCCGGGCGCTGGGCATGACGCCCTCGGCGGTCAGCAAGCTCGTGACCCGGCTGGAGGCCAAGCTCGGCGCCCAGCTCTTCCGCCGCACCACCCGCAAGCTGAGCCTGACCCAGGAGGGCGAGACCTTCTACCGCCACGGGGCGCGGATCGTGGCCGACCTGGCCGAGGCCGAGCGGGCGGTGACCGAGCTGGGCGCCGTCGCCCGCGGCACGATCCGGGTCAATGCCGCGACCAATTTCGGCCACCACCAGATCGAGCCGATCCTGGGCGAGTTCCTGGCCCGCTATCCCGAGATGCGGGTCGACCTGACCTTGAGCGACAGCTTCGTGAACCTGGTCGAGGAGGAGATCGACGTCGCGATCCGTGCCGGGCACCTCACCGACTCGAGCCTGATGGCGCGCAAGCTGTGCGAGTTCGGCCGCATGATCGTGGCGACGCCGGACTACCTGGCGCGTCACGGCACGCCGCGCACGCCCGAGGACCTGGCGAAGCACAACTGCCTGCTGATCGGCCGCCAGCAGCCGCACCTGAATAACTGGCCGTTCGACACGGCCGAGGGGAAGCTGCAGACGATCACCGTCAACGGCAACGTCACGGCGAACAACGGCGAGACGATCGTGCAGCTGGCGCTGCGCGGCGTCGGCATCGCGCGGCTGGCCGAGTTCGCCGTCGGCCCGGCGATCCGGCGCGGCATGCTGGTGTCGCTCCTGGCCGACCGGCACCACGCCGACCAGATGCCGATCAGCGCCGTCTACCTGCCGACCAAGCAGGCGCAGCCCAAAGTGCGCGCCTTCGTCGACTTCCTGGTGTCGAAGTTCCAGCCTCTGCCGCCCTGGGAAGCGCGGCCGGAAGAAGTACGCTAGTCGGCCTGCCAGTGCGCTTCGGGGCGACCGGCCGCCGCGAGCTTTCGCGCCATTGCGCGCAGCTTGCGCTCCAGGTCCTGCGGATCGACGTGATCGGCGCGCATCATCGTGCGCACGACGGGGTCCGCCAGCGCCTCGCCCAGCGGCGGCTCGCTCCGCTGCCAGGCGCCCCGGCAGGACCGGGCAGGGGTGGGACAGGTGTCGGCACGCTTTCCTTCGTCCGCCATCGCATCACCTGCTGTCTTGGGGTGGAACGGGATTGAGCACCAGCGCCAGGTCAGGTTCCGGCGCGGGTTTCGCCGCTTGTGTCGCCACGGGCATCGGCAAGCCCGGGACGACCACCTTCAGCTCGGTCGCGGACACTTCCGGCGGCGTCTCGTCGAGGTCGAGCACGGGCGCGGCCGGCACGGCCGCGAAGCTGCCGGGCGTCTTGCCGTCGGCGACCAGCGCCTGGCGCTGCTGCAGGTAGGCGCTGCGCAGGCTGGCGTAGAAGTCGACCGAGCTGCGCTCCATCTGCTCCAGCGCGTCGGAAGCCTGGATGCGCTGGTCCATCGCCTGACCGACCGTGACCGCCGGCGCGGCGGGGCCGAGCGGCAACGGGTTCAGCGCCATGTTGACGACGGTGCCGGCGGCGTCGCGCAGGTTGGACGGCCCCAGCAGCGGCAGGGTCAGGTAGGGCCCGGTGCCGAGGCCCCAGACGCCGAGCGTCTGGCCGAAATCCGCGTGGTGGCGCTCGAAGCCGTAATCGGCCGCGACGTCGAAGATGCCGAGCGCGCCCACGGTCGAGTTGACGCCGAAGCGCCAGAGCGTCGCCAGCGAGCGCGCCGGGTTTCCCTGCAGCAGGTCGTTGATCGCGATCGACGGCTCGCGCAGGTTGTTCAGCATGTTGCTGATGCCTCGCTGCATCCCGCCCGGCAGCGTCTCGCGGTAGCCGCCCGCGACCGGCTTCAGCACGTGGCGGTCGATGAAAAGGTTGCCGTCGAACACCGCGCGGTTGGCGGATTCGATCGGGTCGCTCGCCTCTTCGGCCGCGAGCGGCGCCGCCATCAGCAGCGACACCGCGAGCGCCGCGCCCCGCGCAGCGGCGTCGAGAATTCTCTTCATGGCAACCCCCTGCCCATTACCCTGTTGCGGTCGAGCCTGAGCGCCTGTTGTGCCGGGGGCGTGGCGCGATCGGGGCAGTATTGTGGCGCTGGGTTACGCCCGCGTGACCACGCCCGGCAAAGCCTTCCGGCGGCGGCAAGGCTTGCCGGCCATTTCTGCCGCCCGCGCACCCGAGCAGATGCCGGCAAGCGCGGAATTCCGCCATTCCGCCCACGTCCCGGGGCTGGCCCGCGGCTTGCCATGGCTTCCGATCGGCATCACCAGTCCCCGGCCCGTCCGCCTGCCTGCGGGCCCTCCGGGGCGTTCTGACGCGGGAGCGAACCCATGTCCTACGGATCGATCGGGGCCTATGGCTCCAACCTCAGCCAGACCCTGTCGAAGCTGCTCGCGCGCCTCGACGATCTGCTGGCGCCGGCCGCGACCGAGCCGGACAAGACCGAGGCCAAGGCCGAGCGCCAGGGCTGCGGCGACAAGAAGCACCCGCCGCGCGGCGAGGCGCGCTTGAGCAGCCAGATCCTGAACGTGCTTCTGCGCCTGCAGCAGCAGGAAGAGGCCAGCGCGGCCGAAGCGCCCGGCGACACCGCGGCCGACGCCGGCACCGCGACGGACGGCGGCGAGGCCACGGCGACCGGGAATGCGGCAACCGGGGACGCGGCGGCGGAAACGAAGAAGTCGCCGGTGCACCGGCTGTTCGCGGCGATCGACGCGAACGCCGACAACAGCATCGACAAGGACGAGCTGACCGCCTTCATCACCGAGAAGGGCGGCACGGCCGAGGAGGCCGAGCGCCTGTTCGCGATCCTGGACAAGGATTCCGACGGCGCGGTGAGCGAGGAGCAGCTTGCCGCCTCGATCCGCCGCGGCCATCACGGCCATCATCACGGCGGCGTCGGCCTGACCGAGCTGGCCGCCAAGCTGTTCGCCAAGATCGACGGCGACAGCGACGGCGCCGTCACCAAGGAAGAAATGACCGACTTCGTGACGGCCAGGGGCGGCTCGGCCGAGAAGGTCGAGGCGAAGTTCGCCAAGCTCGACAAGAACGACGACGGCTCGCTGGACCAGGACGAGCTGACGGCCGCGCTGCGCGGGCGGTTGAATGGCCGCCACTTCGGCCATTTCCATCGCCGCGACTGGCCGGCGGCGGCCGACGCGCCGGCAGCCGCCACCCCGACGCCCGAGAGCACGGCATCCACGAGCACGCCGACCGAAACCGAAGCGACGGCCGCGGCCTAAGGCACGGCCTAGTAGGCGTACTCGCGGTAGACCGGATCCACGCTGCCGCCCCACGCCTCGTGGTAGCGCTGCAATAGACGTTCGGCCGGCGTGACGCCGCTGTCGGCGATCTCGAACAGCGTGTCGAGGAAGCAGCTCTCGTCCGGGCAGCCGACCTCGGACTTGTGTCGGCGCCTGAGGCCGCCCTTCGAGATCTCGAGCGTCTTCAGCGCCAGCTCGCGCATCGTGCCTGATCCGCCCGCCTTCTTGAACGGCGTCTTCAGGCCCAGGCGCGGCACCTCGGCGCGCAGGAATTCGTGGTCGGCGATGGTCCAGTCCTTGACCAGCGCCTCGGCCTCGTCGAGCGCGCGGCCGTCATAGATCAGGCCGACCCAGATCGCCGACAGCGCGCAGATCCGCCGCCACGGCCCGCCGTCGGCCCCGCGCATCTCCAGGAACTTCTTGAGCCGCACTTCCGGGAAAGCCGTGGTGATGTGGTCGGCCCAGTCGTTGATCGTCGGCACCTCGCCCGGCAGCGCGGGCAGGCGGCCCTGCAGGAAGGCGCGGAAGGACTGGCCGGACGCATCGACATACTTGCCGTCGCGGTAGACGAAGTACATCGGCACGTCGAGCAGGTAGTCGACATAGCGCTCGAAGCCCATGCCGTCCTCGAACACGAAGGGCAGGATGCCGCAGCGGTCGGGATCGGTGTCGGTCCACACGTTGCTGCGCGCGCTGACGAAGCCCGCGGGCTTGCCCTCGATGAACGGCGAGTTGGCGAACAGCGCGGTCGCCACGGGCTGCAAGGCCAGGCTGACGCGGAACTTGCGCACCATGTCGCGCTCGGACTCGAAGTCGAGATTGGTCTGCACGGTGCAGGTGCGCAGCATCATGTCGAGCCCGAGCTTGCCGCGCTTGGGCATGTAGTCGCGCATGATCTTGTAGCGGCCCTTGGGCATCCACGGCGTCTCGGCGCGCGACCACTTGGGATCGAAGCCCAGGCCGATCATGCCGATGCCGAGTTCCTGGCCCACTTCCTTGACCTGGTCGAGATGCTCGTGCACCTCGTTGCAGGTGTCGTGGATCGAGATCAGCGGCCGGCCAGAGAGCTCGAACTGCCCGCCGGGCTCGAGCGTGATCGAGCCGCCGTCGGGCCGGGTCAGCGCGATCGGCTGGTCGTTCTCGAGCACCGGCTGCCAGCCGAAGCGGGTCAGGCCTTCCAGCACGGCGCGGATGCCGTCGGGGCCGTCATAGGGCAGGCGGCGATGGTCGCTGAGCCGGAACGCGAACTTCTCGTGCTCGGTGCCGATGCGCCAGCGGTCCTTGGGCTTCGAGCCCGAAGCGAGGTACTGCACGAGCTGGCGCTTGTCGGTGATCGGCTCGCCACCCGATTTCGGTGGTGCGGACATGCGGACGGTTCCCCCTCGTTGCAGCGCCTGGGCCGATCCATCGGCCGCGCCGCCTCACCCGGTCGTGCTGCGGACTTGTGCTTAGATTGGCGGTGTCGATAACCCGATCAAGCCCGGCCGGCAAGCGGGCTTTGCCGCTGCGACAAATATGTCATTTGGCCGGCTTGGAATCGATCCAATCGCCGGCGACCGCCTGCCACACAGCCAGCGCCGCCAGCGCCGCCGTATCGGCGCGCAGAACGCGCGGCCCCAGCCCCACGGCGGTGACGAAGGACAGCTTCGTCAGCGCGTCGAGCTCGCTGCGCTCGAACCCGCCCTCGGGCCCCACCAGGATCCCCGCCGGCGCGCCCCTGCCATGCGCCGCGAAGGCGGTCGCGGCCGGCTGGACCGTCCCGAACTCGGCACAGACATAGAGGCGCCGGTCGCGCGGCCAGTCGCCGATCGCGCGGTCGAGCGAAGTCGCTTCGGCGACGAGCGGCACGGTGAGGCGCTGGGTCTGCTCCGCCGCCTCGACGGCGTTCGCCGCGAGCCGCTCGACATTCACGCGGTCGACCGAGGTGTAGCGCGTGAACACTGGCATCAGCCGGCTGACGCCCAGCTCGGTCGCCTTCTGCGCCAGGAAGTCGATACGGCCGAACTTGATCGGCGCGAACACCAGCCACAAATCGACCTCGGCAGCGGGCGGCCTGATCTGCGCCTCGACGGTCAGCGCGGCCGCGTTCTTCCCCACCGCGTCGATGCGCGCCAAGAACTCGCCGTCGCGTCCGTTGAAGAGCGACACGGCCGCACCGGAGCCCAGGCGCAGCACATGCTTCAGAAAATGCGCGCGCTCAGGCCCGAGCCCGACCGTCGTCCCGGTCGCCAGCGTGTCGTCGACATAAAGCCTAGTCTCGGCCGTTGCCGGCCCGTGTTCGGCCATGGGCTATCCTTTGTGCCGCGCACCCTGCCATGGCGCGGCACAAAAGCAAGCGCCGCCACCGCTGGTTGCCTTGCGTCGCACGGCGATGGCATGCTGATGCCATGCTCGGGCGATCCTGCCTGGTCCTTTTGTTGCTCGCGGCGGTCGTGGCCATCGCCGCGGCCGGCCAGCCTGTCGCCCAGGAACGGCCCGACGAGCCGCGCCTGGCGCTGGTTATCGGCAACGGCGCCTATCCCGCCTTTCCGCTGGCGAACCCGCCGAACGACGCGCGCGACGTCAGCACGCGGCTGCGGGCGCTGGGATTCACGGTCATCGAGGGCATCGACCTCGACAAGAAGGCGATGGAGGACGTGATCCTGGAATTCGGCGAGCGGCTGAAGGCCGGCGGCGTCGGCCTGTTCTACTTCGCCGGCCATGCCATGCAGCTCCGCGGCCAGAACTACCTGATGCCGATCGACGCCATGCCGACCTCCGAGGCGGCCGCGCGGCTGCAGTCCTTTGACCTGTCGCTGCTGCTCGACCTGATCGGCGACGCCTTGAACCGCGCCAACATCGTCATCCTCGATTCCTGCCGCAACAACCCGTTTGCCGGCCAGGTGCGCGGCGCGAGCTCCGGCTTGGCGGCGATCGACGCGGCGCGCGGCACGCTGATCGCCTACTCCACCGCGCCCGGTCGCGTCGCCATGGACGGCGACGGCGACAACAGCCCCTTCACCCTGGGCTTCCTGCGCGCCCTGGAGACGCCGGGGCTGAAGGCCGAGGAGGTGTTCAAGCGCACCCGGAGCCACGTGGTGGAGGTCAGCAAGGGCGAGCAGACGCCCTGGGAATCCTCGTCGCTGACCAGCGACGTGATCTTCCATCGCGAGGCCGCCAATCCCGTGGCCGGGCTGACCATCGACCCGATCGACCGCGGCTTCCAGGCGCTGGAGCCCGCGCGCGTGCGCGCCGCGCCCAGGCTCGACTCGCCCCAGGTCGGGTCCCTGGCAACCGGGCAGGAGGTCCAGGTGCTGGGCAAGGTGCGCGGCCAGGAGTGGTACCAGATCGAGGTCGACGGGCGGCCGGGCGGCTTCGTCGCCGCCGCGCTGCTGCAGGACGTTCGCCGCGCGCGCCAGTACGAGGAACGCCGGCTGCGGCTGGAGGCCTATGTCGTCCCCGCCGACCGGCGGCTGGCGACGGCGCAGGAGTTGCGGCAGCGCACCTACAACGAGCTGATGGAGTTCATCCTGCCGCGGCTCCGGCACATCTTCGGGGACCGCGCGGGCGAGCACTACGACTACCGCGCCACGCCGCGGCCAAAGGCGGTCGCGGCCTGCGTGAACTGGAAGGCGCATGCCGGCGTCGCCTTCGGCGATCCGCCGCGGCAGTTCAACGACTCGATCCGCGCCTGGGCCGCGCGGCGCGACGCGGCGTCGCCTGATGTTGCGCGCCAGCGGACGCTCGACGCCTGCCGGGCCTTCGCGGCGTCGAACTGCGACTGCACGCTGGTCGACGAGAGCGACCGCAACGTCGTGGAGCTGCCCAAGGCCTATGTCGACCGCGCGGTTCTTGCGACCATCGCTCGGCGCGACGGGGCGCGCACGCCGGGTGCCGGCGCCGAGGCGCGACAAAGGCTCGACGAGCGCACCTATCGCGAGATCATGGCGCATGTCCTGCCGCGCAGCCGGTTTTCAGACGGACCGGACAAGGGCAAGTTCCTGGACTACCTGGGACGCCGCAACAACAAGGCGCTGGCCGCCTGCATCGACTGGGCGCAGCATGCCCGCCGCTACCACGGGACCGGCGCGAATCCACCCGCCCAGGAGCCGTCGGTGCCGAACTGGGCGGTCAGCACGCAGCAGGAGTCGCTCGATCGCGCGCGCAGCATCGCCCTGGACCGCTGCATCCGCGAGCGCAAGAGCCCGAGCTGCGAATGCACGATCGTGGACCTGAACGACGACAGCGCGCTCGAGGTCCCCGACGGGTTCTACCGGCAGGTCACCGGCAAGGCGGCGCCATAACGAACAGGGCCGCCTTTCGGGCGGCCCCGTCCCTGGGCATTTCCGGCTCGGAACCGTCGATCAGCCGCCGGCGGTCGGCGGAACCGGGGTCTGCGGCGGGGTCGTGGGGGCCTGCACCGTGTGCTGCGGGCTGCAGCCGGCGAACGCGGGCACGGAGGCAACGGTCAGGGCCAGGGCTGCAATCAGGAAGGCCAGGGTACGCATCTGCTTCTCCTCAGGTTGCACCTGGATGGCAGCATGGGGCGGATCGGCGGCCCCGTCAATCGTGGCACGCCCCGGGCGGACAAGACTTGCATTGGCGCTATCGCTTGATGATACTCATGCGATGGTGGCGTGACCGGGCAATCAACCTCCGGCGCGTGCACTGGGGAACGGGGAGTATATTGATGAATCGTTGGAGCCTGGCGCTGGGCGCGTTCGCCCTGGCGCTGGCGGGCGCGTCGGCTGACGTGCACGCCAAAACCTTCCGCTACTCGACCTCGGGCGATGTGATCGGGATGGACCCGCACATCAACAACGAAGGTCCGACCAACGCGATGAAGGGCAACATCTACGAAGGCCTGGTGCATCGCAAGCCGGACCTGTCGGTCAACCCGTCGCTGGCGACCGAGTGGAGCCAGCCGGAGCCGACGATCTGGCGCTTCAAGCTGCGCCAGGGCGTGAAGTTCCACGACGGCTCGCCCTTCACCGCCGACGACGTGGTGTTCTCGTTTGCCCGCATCAACGGCGAGCAATCCGACATGAACACGTATGTCGGCACGGTCAAGGAAGTGAAGAAGGTCGACGACCACACGGTCGACTTCATCACCAAGGGGCCGGACCCGATCCTGCACCAGAACCTGACCCTCTTCTACATCATGTCGAAGAGCTGGTCGGAGAAGA
>JAEULC010000137.1 GCA_016792605.1 Rhodospirillales bacterium | reverse complement strand
CTGACGATGCTGAAGGGCCTGCCGCTGACCTTCAACAAGGACATGCAGGAGGACAAGGAGCCGGTGTTCGACGCCGCCGACAACCTGCTGCTGGGCATCGCTGCGACTGCCGGCATGATCGCCGACATGACGGTGAACAAGGAGCGCATGCACAAGGGGGCGGCGGTCGGCTTCATCACCGCGACCGATCTCGCCGACTGGCTGGTGCGAACGCTCGACATCCCGTTCCGCCAGGCGCATCACATCACCGGCACGTTGGTGAAGATCGCCGAGGACAAGGGCTGCGACCTGATCGACCTGCCGCTGGCGACCATGCAGGGCGTCGAGAAGCGCATCACCAAGGACGTCTACAAGGTACTGACGGTCGACCGCTCGGCCATGAGCCGCACCAGCTACGGCGGCACTGCGCCGGCGAACGTGCGCAAGGCCTGCGCCCAGGCACGCAAGCGGTTCCTTTCGGGAGCGAAGCGATGAAGCGACTGGTCCTGATCCTCGTCGTGGCGGCGATCGCCGCGGCCCCGCTGGCGGCCTGCGGCAAGAAGGGCGATCCGCAATCGGATCCGCCGACCTTGCTGCGCACCTATCCCAAGCCGGACAAGACGGTTCCAACCCCATGAGCGCTTCATCGATGCAGTCCGTCGGTTCCGATCCCGCCCGCCTGATCGCCTATCGCGGCGGCGAGGCCCATGTCGAAGGCGTTGCCCTGTCGCGCATCGCAGCCGAAATCGGCACGCCCACCTTCGTCTATTCGCGCAGCGCGCTGGTGGAGACCTACCAGCGCTTCGCCCGCGCGGTCGACGGCATGAACGCGACGATCTGCTACGCGGTGAAGGCCAACGGCAACCTCGCCGTCGTCAACACCTTCGCCGGGCTCGGCGCCGGCGCAGACGTAGTGTCGATCGGCGAGATGAAGCGCGCGATCCAGGCCGGCATCCCCGCCGGGCGCATCGTCTTCTCCGGCGTCGGCAAGACCGACGAGGAGATGCGCAGCGCGCTCGCGCAGGGAATCCTGCAGTTCAACATCGAGTCGCCGGACGAGCTCAACGCCCTGTCGCGCATCGCGGTGGCGGCCGGCAAGCGCGCCTCGGTGGCGCTGCGCGTCAATCCGGACGTCGATGCGAAGACCCACGAGAAGATCACGACAGGCAAGAAGGGCAACAAGTTCGGCATCGACATCGCCCACGCCCCCGCCATGGCGGCCAAGGCGGCGCGCCTGCCCGGCATCGCGTTCGACGGCTTGGCGATCCATATCGGCTCGCAGCTCACCTCGCTCGATCCCTACCGCCATGCCTTCAAGCGCCTGGCCGACCTGACCCGCGAGCTGCGCGGCCAGGGCATCGTCATCGAGCGCCTGGACCTCGGCGGTGGCATCGGCATTGCTTACCAGACCGACGGGGCCCAGGGGCCGACCATCGCGCTGGACGACTACGCCCAAGTGGCGGCCGAGACGGTCGGCAATCTCGGCTGCAAGCTGGTGTTCGAGCCCGGCCGCTCGCTGGTGGGCAATGCCGGGCTGCTGCTGGCCCGCGTGGTGCGCGTCAAGGACGGGGAGGACCGCCGCTTCGTGATCCTGGACGCCGCCATGAACGACCTGGTCCGCCCGGCCATGTATGGCGCCCACCACGCCATCAAGCCGGTGCGTCAGCCGCCGGCCGGGACCGTAGAATCCCCGGTCGACGTGGTCGGACCGATCTGCGAATCCAGCGACTTGTTCGCGGCCCAGCGCGCCCTGCCGCCGGTCCTCGCGGACGAGTTACTTGTGTTACTTTCATGCGGTGCTTACGGTTTCGTCATGGCCTCGACCTACAATATGCGGCCCCTGGCGGCCGAGGTGATGGTCGAGGGCGACCGGTTCGCCGTGGTGCGTCCGCGCCAGAGCTTCGAGGACATGCTGGGAACCGACCGACTGCCTGATTGGCAGGCAAGCGACCTGCCGGAGGCCCGGAGCCGCGGCGCGGCCTGACCCGCCCGCAAAGGAGCCGAATTGAACGAACGGCCTGATCGCAAAGAGACTTTCGTTCCCCTGCCTTCCGGGCGCCTGGCGCTTGCCTGGGGCGCCCTCGCCTGGGAGCGACTCTGGCCCGCCCTCTGGCCGCTGATCGGCGTCGCGGCGGTCTTCGTCTCGCTGGCCTTCCTCGATTTCCTGCCCGACCTGCCGCTGTGGATGCATATCGGCGTCCTGGTGGCCTTCGTCGTCGCCCTCGCCTGGGCGCTGTGGCGCGGCTTCAGCGACATCGCCGCCCCCGACCGGCTGGCCGCGCGCCGCCGGCTGGAGCGCGACAACAACCTCGACCATCGCCCCCTGGCTGCGCTGGAGGACCAGATCGCCAGCGGCAAGGCCGACCCCTTCGCCGAGGCCCTGTGGCAGGAGCATCGCCGCCGCCTGATGGCGCGGCTGAAGCGCCTCAGGGTGGCGCTGCCCAGCCCCGGCTCGGCGCGGCGCGATCCGCTCGCCTTCCGCCTGCCGCTGGTGCTGCTGCTGGTCGGCGCGCTTGCCGCCGGCTGGGGCGACCTCTTGCCCCGGCTCGAGCGCGCGGCGGTGCCCAGCGCCAGCAACCGCGGCCCGGCCGAGATCCAGGCGATGGAGTTCTGGATCACCCCGCCCGAATACACCGGCATCGCGCCGATCTTCGTGCGCGCGGGCGACGCCAAGCCCGAGCCGGGCAAGGCCGACGCCAAGGCGGTTGCCAGCGCCAAGAACACGGGCGTGGCGCCGGCGGCGGCGAAAGACGCGAAGCTCGACGAGCCGCAGAAGATATCGGTGCCCAAGGGCAGCAAGCTCCTCGTCCAGCTCCATGGCCGGCTCGGCGCGCCGCGCCTCAAGCTCGGCGAGGCCGAGACGCCCTTCGCCGTCGTGGACGAGACCACGCACCGCCTCGAGACGGTGCTCGAGAAGGGCGGCCGCCTGTCGATCGAAGGCAGCCGGCGCAATTTCGGCGCCTGGGCGCTGGACGTCGTGGCCGACAAGCCGCCAACCGTCGCCTTCGGCCAGCCGCCGCAGCGCTCGTCGCGCGGCGCGCTGCGCCTGGAATACGACGCCAAGGACGACTACGGCGTCGCGGGCGTGAAGGCGGTGATCCGCCTGCTCGGCGAGGACGAGGCGCTGCGCGCCGGCGAGGACCCGATCGAGCTGGAAATGCCGCTGCCCGGCCTGCGCCTCAAGGAGGCGAAGGCGGCGGCCTTCCACGACCTGACCGCGCATGTCTGGGCGGGGCTGAAGGTCGAGATCCGCTTCATCGTCCATGACGAGCCCGGCCAGACCGCCGAGAGCCCGCCGGTCCAGACCGTGCTGCCCGAGCGCGCCTTCAATCATCCGGTCGCCCGCGCGATCATCGAGCAGCGCCGGATGCTGTCGCTCGCGCCCGAGAAGCGGCGCGAGGTGGCGGCGGCGCTGTTCGCCCTGGCGCAGCGCCCGCAGCTCTACTTCGACGACCTCGTCGTGTTCATGGCGCTGAAGACGGGGCAGGCCCGGCTGATGCGCGACCGCACCACCGAAGGCACGCGCGCGGTCCAGGCGCTGCTGTGGGACACGGCGCTGCGCATCGAGGACGGCAAGGTGTCGCTGGCCGAGCGCGAGCTGCGCGAGGCCGAGCGGCGGCTGATGGAGGCGCTCAACAAGAACGCCTCGGACCCGGAGATCGAGAAGCTCATCAACGAACTCCAGCAGGCGCTCAACGAGTACCTGAAGGCGATGATGGAGCAGATGCAGCGGCAGATGGAAATGGGCATGCAGCCGCAGCCCATGGATCCGAACGCGCGCATGATCGACAGCCGCGACCTGCAGAAGATGATCGAGCAGGCGCGCGAGATGGCCAGGGCCGGCGACCGCGAGGCGGCCAAGCAGATGCTGTCGCAGCTGCGCGAGATGCTGGAGAACATGCGCGCCGGCATGATGCAGCAGATGACGCCGCAGCAGCGCCAGGCCCAGCAGATGATGAACGGCCTGCAGGACATGATCAAACGCCAGCGCGAGCTCCTGGACCAGACCTTCCGAGAGGCGCAGCAGCAGGGCCGCCTGCCGCAGAACATGCAGCCGCGGCCGGGCCAGCAAGGCCAGCAAGGCCAGCGCGGGCAGCAAGGTCAGCGCGGGCAGCAAGGTCAGCGCGGCCAGCAGGGACAGCAAGGTCAGCAGGGCCAACAGGGCGAGGGCCAGCAGGGCCAGTCGGGCGCCCAGCGCCAGGGTCAGCTGCGCGGCGACCTGGGCGAGTTCCTGCGCAAGCTCGACGAGATGATGGGCGGCATCCCGCGCCCCTTCGGGCGCGCCGACCGCGCCATGCGCGACGCGCAGCAGTCGCTCGAGGGCGGCGAGCCCGGCGACGCCGTGGGCCACCAGAACCAGGCGCTCGACCAGCTGCAGGAAGCCGCGCGCTCGATGATGGAGCAGATGCAGCAGCAGATGGGCATGCAGCAGGGTCCGGGCGACGATCCCGGCAACATGCCGCCGCAGAGCATGGGCCCGATGCAGCCCCGGCCGAACCAGAACCGCGATCCGTTCGGCCGCCCGGTCAATAATTTCGGCGGCATCGACACCGGCGACGTCGAGGTGCCGGCGCAGTCCGACCTGCAGCGCGCGCGCGAGATTCTCGAGGAACTGCGCAAGCGCAAGGGCGAAGCCGAGCGCCCGGTGCTCGAGCGCGACTACATCGACCGGCTGCTGAAGCGGTTCTAGAACGAACGCCTAGAAGGTCGTCACTTCTTCTCCGGCTCGGTCGCGGCGAAGGTGCCGGCCTGGCCGGCGTCGAGCACGCCGCGGCGGATCTCCCGGGTGCGGCGGAACCAGGCCTCGAGCTTCTCGCCCTCGCCCCAGCGGATCGCGCGCTGCAGCGCCGCCAGGTCCTCGCTGAGCCGCCCCATCATCTCCAGCACCGCCTCGCGGTTATTCAAGAAGATGTCGCGCCACATGATCGGGTCGGACGCGGCGATGCGCGTGAAGTCGCGGAAGCCGCCGGCCGAGAACTTCACGATCTCGGCGCGCTCGATCATTGTGCCGGCATCGGCCGCCTCGCGGCGCAGATGGTCTTCCAGGTCGGTGACGGTGCCGACGATGGTGTAGGCGATCAGGTGTGGCAGGTGCGAGGTGATCGCCAGCACACGATCGTGGTGCTGCGCGTCCATGATCTCGACCTTGCTGCCCATGGCCTGCCAGAACTTCGTCAGCCGGTCGACCGAGGCCTGGTCGGTGCCCGGCGGCGGGGTCAGGATGCACCAGCGCCGCTCGAACAGCTCGGCGAAGCCCGATTCCGGCCCGGAATGCTCGGTGCCGGCGACCGGGTGGCCGGGGATGAAGTGCACGCCCTCGGGCACGTGCGGCCCGACGTCGCGGATCACCGCCTGCTTCACCGAGCCCACGTCGCTGATCGTGGCGCCTGGCTTCAGGTGCGCCGCCATGGCCTGGGCGATGTCGGCATTGGCGCCGATCGGCGCGCACAGCATCACCAGGTCGGCGTCCTTCACCGCCTCGGCCAGCGTGTCGTGCACGCTGTCGACGATACCGAGCTTGCGCGTCGTGTCGCGCGTCTCGGGCCGCCGCGTCCAGCAGGCGACATGCTTCGCCAGCCTGCCGCGTCGCACGGCGCGCGCGATCGATGAACCGATCAGTCCGATGCCGACCAGCGCGACGCGGTCGTAGATAGGCCCGTGAGGGGTGGTTGAGGCGGTCATGCGGGCTTGCCGGCGACGAAGTCGGCCAGCGCCTCGGCGGTGGCGCGGGTCTCGGCCTCGGTGCCGATCGTGATGCGCAGCCAGTCCGGCAGGCCGTAGGCCGCGACCTTGCGCGGGATGATGCCGCGCCGTGCCAGGTAAGCGTCGGCGGCGACCGCGTTGTGGCCCGGCGTCGCGGCGAAGCGCACCAGCAGGAAATTGCCGACCGAGGGGAGCACGGTCAGGCCCAGCGCCTTCAGCCTGTCGGCGAGCCAGCCGCGCCAGATGTCGTTGTGCGTGCGGGTGGCGTCGGTGAAGGCCACGTCCTCCAGCGCCGCCACCGCGGCGGCCTGGGCGGCGGCATTGACGTTGAACGGCCCGCGGATGCGGTTCAGCACGTCGGCGACATTGGCCGGGCAGTAGGCCCAGCCGAGCCGCAGGCCGGCGAGGCCGTGGATCTTCGAGAAGGTGCGGGTCATGACGACGTTGTCGCGGCCGTCGACCAGCTCGACCCCGGCCGAGTAGTCGTTGCTGACCACGTACTCGGCATAGGCCGCGTCGATCACGAACAGGCAGGTCTTGGGCAGGCCGTCGGCCAGGCGCTGCACTTCCTCGCGCGGCAGCACGCTGCCGGTCGGGTTGTTCGGGTTGGCCAGGAACACGATCTTGGTGCGCGGCGTGACGCGCTTCAGGATCGCGTCGACATCGGCGCGGTAGTCCTTCTCCGGCGCGGTCACCGGCGTGGCACCGTTGGCCTTGGCGGCGATCGGGTACATCAGGAAGCCGTACTGGCTGTAGAGCACCTCGTCGCCCGGGCCGGCATAGGCATGGACCAGCAGGCCCAGGAGCTCGTCCGAACCGTTGCCGCAGACGATGCGCTGGGCGTCGAGTCCGTACTGCCTGGCCAGGGCGGCGCGCAGCACGCTCGATCCGCCTTCGGGATAGCGGTGCAGCTTCTCGGCCAGCGCGCGGTAGGCGGCGACGGCGCGGGGGCTGGGGCCCAGAGGGTTCTCGTTCGCCGACAGCACCGCCTTGATCTCGACGCCGGGAATGCTGTGCGAGCCCGGCACATAGGCGGCAATATCCATAATTCCGGGGCGGGGCGTCGGGGCCATGGGTGTATCCTTGGAAGCGATCTCTAGGACTAGGTCTGGGCGACCGGCATCGCGTAGGCGCCGATCGCCAGCACGCGGGCGACGGTGCCGCCCTCGATGACCATCGGCGCGGCCTCGATCAGCCTGTTCAGGACGGGGTCCTGCTGGGACACGAAGCCCTCGACCTCGAACAGGCTCAGCCGCTCGCCGTCGAGCCCCGGGATCGTCGCCGACACGTGCAGCACGGGCGCCAGGCCGGCCTGGCGCAGCGCGTCGGCGAGCCGCGCGCGGCTGATCGGCGAGGTGGTCTCCACCGCCAGCAGCGAGCGGTCGTTGCCGGTGGGCTCGGGCTCGAGCCGGGCGATGGAAAGCGCCTCGGGGCGCTCGCCGCGGGCATTGCCGGCGGCGACAAAGGGCAGGCGCGCGATCACCCGCGGCTGGCCTTTGTCGCCGCCCGTGGCGGTCAGGCTGGGCCACCAGGGGTCGGTGTCGTCCTGCACCGGCGCCGGCACGACGCCGATCAGCGCCTCGCCCTCGGCAACGGCGCGCACGACCTGGGCCGAGGACGTCATCTCCTGGAGCTGGCAGGCGACGCCGTAGTGGTCGCGCGCCAGGTCCCACAGGCCGGGCAGGTCGGGGCGGCTGCAGATCGCCACCGAGAACGGTTCCTGCAGCCACAGATTGGCGGCGATCATCTCGCGCCAGATGCGCGCCAGCACGGTCGAGGGCAGCCGGCCCTGGTGGCGGTGAACGAGGCGGCGCACGAGTTGGGCTTCGCGCGCCGGTCGGAACAGCGGCCCGTTACCCTTCGCGCGCACGACCGCCTGCGCGGCCTCGGCGCGGCGCATCACCAGGTCGTGGATGGCGTCGTCGATCCGGTCGATCTCGCGCCGGAGCTCGTCCAGGCTCGGGCTGGGAGCGTTCATCGCAGGGCTGGAACCCAAGGGTTTCGAAGGGCGCATAGGTGTAGCCGCGACGCCGGCCAAAGGCAAAGAAAACATTGACATCGCATGGCATTTTCACCCTAGCTATGCCCGAAAGTTAACCGGCAGGGGGCCTCCGGCCAGGCCGATGTCCGCCGCGCTCAAAATGCCCGATTCCGCCCGCGGCAACTTGCCCGGCCACCGCGTCATGCTGGGGACCGAGCGCAAGCTGCTGCTCGACTGCGGCATCGAATTCGGCCCGTTTGCCCTGGCCTATCAGACCTATGGCCAGCTCAACGCCGACCGCAGCAACGCCATCCTGGTCTGCCACGCGCTGACCGGCGACCAGTTTGTCGCCGACGAGCATCCGGTCACCGGCAAGCCCGGTTGGTGGTCGACCATGGTCGGCCCCGGCCTGCCGATGGACACTGACCGGTACTTCGTCATCTGCGTCAACGTGCTGGGCGGCTGCATGGGCACGGCCGGGCCGATGGAGACCGACCCCGCGACCGGCAAGCCCTACGCCCTGGGATTCCCGGTCATCACCATCGCCGACATGGTGCGGTCGCAGAAGATGCTGATCGACCACCTGGGCATCAAGAAGCTGTTCTGCGTCATCGGCGGCTCGATGGGCGGGATGCAGGTGCTGCAATGGGCGGCCAGCTATCCCGAGCACGTGTTCTGCGCCGTGCCGATCGCCAGCGCCGCGCGCCACTCCGCGCAGAACATCGCCTTCCACGAGGTCGGTCGCCAGGCGATCGTGGCCGATCCGGAATGGTGCGGCGGCGACTACCTGGCTCAGGGCAAGAAGCCGCAGCGCGGCCTGGCCGTGGCGCGCATGGCGGCGCACATCACCTACCTCTCGGAAGCGGCGCTGCACCGCAAGTTCGGCCGCGAGCTGCAGGACCGCAGCAAGGTCACCTACGGCTTCGACGCCGACTTCCAGGTCGAGAGCTACCTGCGCTACCAGGGCTCGACCTTCGTCGACCGGTTCGACGCCAACTCCTACCTCTACATCACCCGCGCCATGGACTATTTCGACCTGGCGGCCGAGCAGAAGGGCGTGCTGGCGCGCGCTTTCGAGGGCACCAAGGTGCGGTTCTGCCTGGTGTCCTTCACCAGCGACTGGCTGTTCCCGACCTCCGAAAGCCGCGCCGTCGTGCATGCGCTGAACGCCGCCATGGCGAATGTGAGTTTCGTGGAGATCGAGACCGACAAGGGCCACGACGCCTTCCTGCTTGACGAGCCGGAGCTCGACAAGGTGCTGCGCGGCTTCCTCGAGGGCTCGGCCGAGCACGCCGGCCTGAACAAGCGCTAGCGCCCATGCCCCTCGACACGCCCCATCCCCCAAATGCGAATATGGCGACCAAGGCCGCGGCGCCGATGCGCGTCGACCTGCAGGTCATCGCCGACATGATCCAGCCCGGCTCGCGGGTGCTCGACATCGGCTGCGGCGACGGGGCGCTGCTCGACTATCTCTGGCACTTCAAGCAGGTCGACGGCCGCGGCATCGAGCTGAGCCAGGCCGGCGTCAATGCCGGCGTGGCGCATGGCCTGTCGGTGATCCAGGGCGACGCCGACACCGACCTAAAGGACTATCCCTCGGAGGCGTTCGACTACGCGATCCTCAGCCAGACCCTGCAGGCGACGCGCGACCC
>JAEULC010000127.1 GCA_016792605.1 Rhodospirillales bacterium | reverse complement strand
ACGCACCAGGGCTGGATGTTGCGCATCCAGTCGTAATAGGTCTTGGTCCAGTGCTCGGGCACGAACTTGGTGCGGCCCTGCTCCACCGCCTCGATCGCCGGCTTCGCCAGGGTCGCCGCGTCCACGTACCACTGGTCGGTCAGCCAGGGCTCGATCGCCACGCCCGAGCGGTCGCCATGCGGCACCATGTGGGTGTGCGCGTCGATCTTCTCGATCAAGCCCTGGGCATCGAGGTCGGCGACCACGCGCTTGCGCGCTTCGTACCGGTCGAGGCCGCGATAGGCCTCGGGCACCGCGTCGTTGAGCTTCGCGTCGCGGTCCATGATGTTGATCATCTCGAGCCCGTGGCGCTTGCCGACGTCGAAGTCGGCGAAGTCGTGCGCGGGGGTGATCTTCACCGCCCCGCTGCCGGCCTCGGGATCGGCCATCGCGTCGGCCACGATCCTGAGCTTGCGGCCGACCAGCGGCAGCACCGCGTGCTTGCCGACCAGATCCTTGTAGCGGTCATCGTCCGGATGCACGGCGATGCCGGTGTCGCCCAGCATCGTCTCGGGCCGCGTGGTGGCGACGACGATGAAGCGGTCCGAAGCACCCTCGATCGGGTACTTGAAGTGCCAGAGATGGCCCTTGATCTCGCGCGGCTCGACCTCGAGGTCCGAGATCGCGGTGTGCAGCTTCGGGTCCCAGTTGACCAGCCGCTTGTCCTTGTAGAGCAGCTTCTGCTTGTAGAGGTCGACGAAGACCTTGCGCACCGCCGCCGACAGGCCCTCGTCCAGCGTGAAGCGCTCGCGCGGCCAGTCGGCCGAGGCGCCGAGGCGGCGAAGCTGCGTCGTGATCGTGCCGCCGGACTCGGCCTTCCACTCCCAGACCTTCTTCACGAAGGCCTCGCGGCCCAGGTCCTGGCGCTTGATGCCCTTCTCGCCGAGCTGGCGCTCGACCACCATCTGGGTGGCGATGCCGGCGTGATCCGTGCCCGGCTGCCACAGCGCGTCGCGGCCCTGCATACGCCAGTAGCGGATCAAGACGTCCTGCAGGGTGAAGGTCAGCGCATGGCCCATGTGCAGGCTGCCGGTCACGTTCGGCGGCGGCATCATGATCGTGTAGGGGACCTGGTTCGAGGTCACATCGCTGGCGAATGCGCCGGCCTGTTCCCAGTCCTGGTAGTGCCGGGCCTCGATTTCCGCCGGCTTATAGGTCTTTTCCATCATGGGCTTAACGGTCCTTTGGCGCGGAATCCCCGCCTTGGGCGGCCGGGCGCTAGCTTGAGCCGGCGGAAGATAGCGGCCGACGGCCTGAAATCAAGTCGGCGCGACGGCGATCCCCTTGCGTCAGGGCACTTCCTGGTCGAGCGCAGGCGTCGGAAAGTCGCCGTCCGCGGCGAAGCTGACGATGTGGTCGACCCGGTCCGGCACCTCGCCCGAGAGCGGGCAGGACACCGCCTCGACCCAGATCTCGTCATGCGGCGGGATCAGCGAGCGGAAGCGGAACAGCGAGCGGACCGGACGCGCCTCCTGGACGCAGCGCGTGTAGCGATTGAGCACGTTCTGCAATCCCTGGTCGGGCGCGATCGTCTCCGCCACGCGCCTGCCGGCCATCGCCCCCATACGGTCGCGCACATGCTGCCCGACCAGCCGGATCCGGAAATCCAGCGGATCGTGGCTGACATCGATCAGCGAGATCTTCAGGAGCTGACGCGGAATCACCGTCGGGTCGATCTCGCGCCGCGACGGAAATCGGCGTCCGGTCAGGAGGTTTGTCCAGTAGTCGAATCCCGCCTCCACCGAGGGGCTGACGATCTGCCGGCGCACCCGGTCGAGATCGCCGGCATCGGCCGCAGGTGGCGGCGTCACGGCCACTCCACCAGGCCGGCGGCGGGGGGCGCGTCGAAATCGGCGCCGAAGCTGATGATGTGGGTCACCGTCTGCTGGTCGTCCGACAGCGGGCAGGAGGCGACCTCGGCCCAGACCGCGCCATGGGCCTGCAGCGGCACGTAGCGGTAGACCCCGCGGATCGGCCTTGCCTCTTCCACGCACAGGCGCAGCCGCGCCAGGATCCGGTCGCGCCCCTGGCTCGGCTCGACCTCCTCGATGTGGTCGCCGGGCCCCACGCCCTGGTGCAGGCGGTTATGGTGCCCCAGCAGACGCAGGCGGAACCCCGGCGCCCCCTCGGCCACGTCGATGATCGAGATCTGCGCGAGGTTGCGCGGGATCGCGGTCGGGTCGACTTCGGCCCGCGTCGGGAAGCGCCGGCCCTTCAGCAGCCCGCGCCAATGGCGGAAGCCCTCGCGCGCCAGGGGATGAAGAAAGGCCTGGTCGAGGTCGTCGAGATAGGCCAGGTAGGCGTCCATCGGCGCCTGGGCCCGCATCACAGGCCGCGGGCCGGCGGCGAACCCGGGCGCGCCGCGCTAGTTGCGCCGCGCAACCCGTTCGATCTCCGCCCGCACCATCCGCTCGACCATGCCCGGCAGGTTCTCGTCGAGCCAGGACTTGAGCATGGGGCGCAGCAGCTCGCGGACGATATCCTCGATCGTGCGCGAGCCGTCGCCAAGCGACAGCGGTGGGCTCATGGGTCGATCTCCGCTGCTGTTCAGCGCCGCGAAGGCCGCGGCCGCCGCGCCGGCACTGGCGGGCGACAGGAGTTCCTCCACGGACGGAATCGGCAAGGGCCGCGGCGCGGGCGGCGGTTCCTCCGGCTCGGCCGGGGCGACCTCGGTCAGTTCCAGCACGTCGTCGTCGACCGCAGCCGCGGCGGCCGGCGGCGGGGGGGCCGGCGGCGGCGGCGCGGGCGGCGGGGGCGCCGGTTCAGGCGGTGGCGCAGCCTTGGCGGGCTCCGGCTTGGGCGCCGGTGGCGGAGGCGGCGCCTCGGCGGCAGGCGCCGCGGCGTCGGCCGGCTTGGCGTCGCCGTCTTCCGAGATGATCCGGCGAATGGACGCCAGGATCTCTTCCATCGAAGGCTCTTGGCCTTGCGCTTGCGACGTCGCCGCGTCGGTCATAGCCCGATCGTCCCTTTCCGCACGCGCCCCGCAAGGCGCGCCCGGCATCCTAATTCATGCGTGAAGGCAATGAAAGCGTCGCGGCCGCAACCGACAGCGGCGAATCGACCGATTCGCACGCCGCGGGCTATTCCTTGTCCGGCTGCTGCGTCGCCTTGTCGTAGTCGCGGTAGCCGTCGAGGCCGGTCCACTTGTCGCGAACCTGCTCGTAGTGGTCCACCTCGTCGTAGTACGGCACGTCGAGGCCCAGGTTCCGCGCGGTCAGCTTGCCCACCGCGGCGTAGAGCTGGTAGCGGGCCACGATCTCGTCGCGCTGGGCGCGCACCAGGCTGACCTGGGCGTTCAGGTATTCCTGCTCGGCGTCGAGCACGTCGAGCACGGTGCGGCTGCCGACGGTGTTTTCCTGGCGAACGCCGTCGAGCGCGATCCGCGAGGCCTCGACCTGCTCCGTGAAGGACACGATCTGCGCCTTGGCGGCGATCCAGCCCTCCCAGGAAGTGATCGCCGATTCGACCGACAGGTTACGCTGCTCCTCGATCTGGATGCGGCGCTGGCCGGCGACCTGCTTGGACTGGCGCACCTGCGCCTCGACCGAGCCCGAGGAGTATAGCGGCACGCTAAGCACCGCGGTGAGCTGCGCGCCGACCTGGTGCGAATCCGACAGGCCGCCCAGCGTGTCGGAGCGGAAGCCCTGCGCCTGGACGTTCAGCTCGGGCAGCATCTGGCCGGTGGTCACGGTCACGTTGGCCTGGGCCGCGCGCTCGGTGTACTGCGCCGCCGTGACGTTCGGGTTGTTGCCGGCGGCGAACGAGATCGCCTCGTCGCGCGTCTGCGGCAGGTCCAGCTTCGCCAGCGGGCTCTGCAGAATGCCGGGATAGGACCCGATCACGCGCTGATACGTGCCGCGCGAGGTCTGCAGGTTGCCTTCGGCGGTCACGCGCTGCGCCGTCGCCAGCGCCAGGCGCGACTGGGCCTGGGCGACGTCGGTGCGCGTCACCTCGCCGACCCGGAAGCGATCCTGCGTCGCCTCGAGCTGGCGGCGGATGACCTGCTCGTTGTTCACGGTGAGCTGCAGCACCGCCTGGTCGCGGAAGACGTTCATATAGGACGTGGCGCTGTCGAACAGGACCGACTGCTCGGTGACCTGGAGCTGCGCGCGCCCGGCCTTCACCTGGTTCTCGGCCTGGCGGATGCCGGCGACGGTCCGGAAGCCCTGGAACACGGGCTGCGTGACGGTGACGGACTGCGAGTTTGGCCCCAGGAGCTGGGTCTGCCGCGACCGCCCCGCCGACTCGGTCAGGGTCGGACCGGCCGACGCGCTGGCCGACACGCGCGGCCGCCAGCCGGATTCGGCGATCGAGACGTTCTCGTCCACCGCGCGGAGGTTTGCCCGCTGCGCCCGGATCGTAGGGTTGTTGAGGTAGGCCTCGGACAGCGCCTGCTCCAGGGTCTGCGCGGACACGCCCGCGCTGAGCAAGGTCAGCAGGGAGAAGACGCCTGCTCCGACATACAAGCGCATCAGTATTTCCTCATCGTCGGATCGATGTCGTCCGACCATTGATGGACGCCGCCGCGCAGGTTCACGGCCTGGGGATAGCCCTGGGAACGCAGCCACAGCGTCGCCTGCAGGCTGCGGCGACCGGTGCGGCACAGGATCACCAGCGGCATGTCCTTGGGCAGCTCGGCGCTGCGCGCCGGCAGGTCGCCCAGCGGCAGGTGCAGGCTCTCGCCAAGGTTGGCCACCTCGAGTTCCCACTTCTCGCGCACATCGACGATCAGGTGCCTGGCCCCTTCCTGGCGCATCCGGTTGAAGTCGACCGGGTCGATCTCGACCGGCAGCTCCGCCGCGGCGGCACCGGCCTCGGATGTCATCTCACGCGCCATGGGGGCGGACTCCTGCGCGCTTCAAAACACGAAACTCCGCTCGACCGTGAAGGCAGGCAGGACCGGCGTCGCCGCGTCGAACAGCGGGACGCGCGCCGGCGGCGAGCCCTTGCGCGTCGCCTGCAGCAGCGTGCCCTCGCCCACCGCCCCGGGCTCGGCCAGCACCGTGACCAGGCGCCCGCCGTCGGCGAGCTGTCCCAGGACGGCCGGCGGCACGCGCTCGACCGCGCCTTCGATCAGGATCACGTCATAGGGGCCCCCGGCGCCATAGCCGGCCTCGACCGGCGCCGCCGCAAGCGTCACGCCGCGCACCTGCGCCGCAGCCAGGGCCGACCGCGCCCGGTCGAGCAGCTTGGGATCGGAGTCGACGCCGGTGACCTGGGCGCCTAGCCCGGCCAGCACGGCCGCGCCATACCCTGTGGCGCAGCCCAGCACCAGGACCTTGTCGCCCGGCCGGACGGCGGCAGCCTGGATCAGGCGCGCCAGCACCATCGGCTCGATCAGGCAGCGCCCGCTGCCCAGCGCGACGTCCTCGTCGACATAGGCGATGCCCCTGAGGTGTTCCGGAACGAAGGCTTCGCGCGGCAGGCGGCCCATCACCGCGATCAGGTCTTCGTCGACCACCTTGTTCGCGCGCAACTGGTTGTCGACCATGTTCTGGCGTGCTTCGGCGTAACCAGGCTTGACTGCCGCCGCCCCGACCATCGGTACCCCTTCGCCGTCTCGAAACATGAATCGTGTAGGTGTAGGGGTTTATAAGACCTCGCCTTCGGCATGACAACCCGTCCGGCCGGCGAGGCGCCGAGGTTTTCTCTGGCGTTGCAGCATTGTCGCGTTTGCATGCAGCGAAGCGGTTATCCACAGGCCTTGAGCGGCTTGACCCCTGACGCGCGCTGCGTGCTATACCTCCCCGCGCCCAACGGCCAGACGCTCTTCGGGACCGCTACTTTGACGCGGTGATTCGAAAAGCGACATCGACGTCAGGGGCCCGGTGGCAGAGTGGCCATGCAGGGGACTGCAAATCCCCGTACGTCGGTTCGATTCCGGCCCGGGCCTCCACCGATTCGCGAGGCGTCGCGCCAGGTCCCAAATCGCTTTCATCCCCAGGGCCAGTTTGCTATAACCCCGCCGCGCCTCTGATCCCCGGTAGCTCAGCGGTAGAGCAACCGGCTGTTAACCGGTTGGTCGATGGTTCGAATCCGTCCCGGGGAGCCACTAAAATCAAAGGGCTAGACCAGCACGGTCTAGCCCTTTGTTGCGTCTGGGTACGCTATGGGTACGGAGTCGCATACCGGTCGATGCTACGCATCCGGCTGGCGCCTTCTGGGCCTTTGGCGCCGACATCAGGCTTGCCCCCATTTCCCCTGCTGCTGGTCCGGCTCATAAGCCTGCGTGAGACATCGATGCTCCTGGGCCCCAGAGCGCGCTGCGCATGACATTTCAACTCTATTCAAAATATCGTTGACATCCGCGGGTCGGGCGTTATTTTGATATCTGTCGAATATTGGACGGATGCGCTCCATGGACACAAGGCAGGCCGTTTTGGCACTCGGGGCCCTGGCGCAGGAGACGCGGCTGGATCTGTTCCGGCTGCTGGTGCAGCGCGGCCCTGAGGGACTGCCGGCGGGCGTCATTGCCGAGAAGCTGGGAGTCCTCCCCTCCTCCCTGTCGTTTCATCTGCAACAGCTCGTCTATGCCGGCCTGATCACCCAACGTCGCGCCAGCCGGCAGATCATCTACACGGCGGCGTTCGAGAGCATGAACGCGCTGATGGGCTACCTGACCGAAAACTGCTGCATGCAGGCGAGTTGTGCGTCCGATGCAGCGGGCTGCGCGCCCGCACGCCTGGACGAAAAGCCGCGCCGCAGCGCCCGTCGATAGCGTTTCCCCTGAAAGGTGCTTTCCATGCCGAATACCGCGCTTCCCATCGCCGTCATCGGTGCCGGTCCCGTGGGCCTGGCCGCCGCCGCGCATCTGCTCGAGCGCGGCGAGGAACCGCTGGTCTTCGAAAGCGGGCCGAAGGTCGGCCACGCCGTCCGCCAGTGGTCGCATGTCCGCATGTTCTCGCCCTGGTCCTTCAACATCGACAAGGCCGCCGAGCGCCTGCTCGACGCGCATGGCTGGCAGAGGCCGGATCCGGACGAGCTGCCCACCGGCGGCGACATCGTCGCGCGCTACCTGGAGCCGCTGGCCGAGATCCCGGCGATGCGCAGCCGCATCAAGCTGAACACCCGTATCGTCGCCGTCAGCCGCAAGGCGATGGACAAGGTGCGGACCAAGGGCCGCGCCGACCAGCCCTTCGTGCTGCGGGCCGTCAATGGCGACGGCAGCGAGCGCGTCGTGGAGGCGAAGGCGGTGATCGACGCGTCGGGCACCTGGTTCTCGCCCAACCCGGCCGGATCCGACGGGCTGCCGGCGATCGGCGAAGCGGCGGCGGCCGGGCGCATCGCCTATGGCATTCCCGATGTCCTGGGGCCGGAACGGGCGCGCTATGCCGGCAAGCGCACGCTGGTGATCGGCGGCGGGCACTCGGCGCTGAATGCGCTCTTGGAACTGGCGGAACTCAAGGAGACCGAATCCAAGACCACGATCGTCTGGGCGCTGCGCAAGACTCGGGTCGAGGACGCCTATGGCGGCGAAGCGGCCGACCAGCTCAGCGCGCGCGGCGCGCTTGGCGCGGCGGCGCGGCACCTGGTCGAGTCCGGCGCGGTCGAGGTGATCACGCCCTTCCGCGCACAGCGCATCGACACGGGCTGCTGCGGCATCAAGGTGGTCGGCGATCGCGACGGCGAGGAGCAGCGCATTTCGGCCGACCAGATCATCGTCGCGACCGGCTTCCGCCCGGACCTTGCCATGCTGCGCGAGCTGCGCCTGACCGTCGATCCGTGGCTCGAGAGCAGCGGCACGATCGGGCCGCTGATCGACCCCAACCTGCATAGCTGCGGGTCCGTCCGCCCGCACGGCGCGGCGGAACTCGCCCATGCCGAGCCAAACTTTTTCATCGCCGGCATGAAGAGCTATGGCCGGGCGCCGACCTTCCTGCTCGCGACCGGGCACGAGCAGGTACGATCGATCGCTGCCGCGCTGACCGGCGACACGGAAAGTGCCGCGCGGGTGGAGTTGTGCCTGCCCGAGACCGGTGTATGCGTTACGCGCCCACGCGGCGCAACGAAGGTTGAGGAGGCCTGCTGCGACCCGAAGCCGGAACAAGCGGCAGCGGGCGGCTGCTGCGGCCCTGAAAAATCGGAGGTTGCCGCCGTCACCTCGACGGGTTGCTGCGGTCCCGCCAAGGCGGCTCCTGCGATAGCGGCCAGATCGGGCTCCTGTTGCGATTGAGGGTCGGACACGTAGCAGACCTCTCGAACATCCGGCTTGCGCAGCCGCGCGCCATGAATGACGCGACGATGCGCATTGCCGGGACGATCATCCTGCCCGCGGATAGTTCCACCCCACCATGAGCACGTTCGAGCGCTATCTGACCCTCTGGGTCGCTCTGTGCATCGTGGCCGGGGTCGCCCTGGGGCACGTCTTCCCTGGCCTGTTCCAGGTCATCGGCACCGCCGAGATCGCCAAGGTGAATCTGCCGGTCGCCGCGCTGATCTGGCTGATGGTCATTCCGATGCTGCTGAAGATCGACTTCGCGGCGCTGGCGGAGGTCGGCCGGCACTGGCGCGGGATCGGGGTGACGCTATTCGTCAACTGGGCGGTCAAGCCCTTCTCGATGGCCGCGCTCGGCTGGCTGTTCATCGGCTGGCTGTTCCGGCCCTACCTGCCCGCCGGCGAGATCGACAGCTATATCGCCGGGTTGATCATCCTGGCCGCCGCGCCCTGCACCGCGATGGTGTTCGTCTGGTCGAACCTGACGCGCGGCGAGCCGCACTTCACGCTGAGCCAGGTGGCGCTCAACGACGCCATCATGGTCGTGGCCTTCGCGCCGATCGTCGGCCTGCTGCTGGGCTTGTCGGCTATTACCGTGCCCTGGGGCACGTTGCTGCTGTCGGTCGTGCTCTATATCGTCATCCCGGTGATCGTGGCGCAGGCCGTCCGCCGGAAGCTGCTGGCGCAAGGCGGCGAGCCGGCGCTTCAGCGACTCCATGGGCTGCTCGGTCCGGTGTCGCTCGTAGCGCTGCTGACGACCCTAGTGCTCTTGTTCGGCTTCCAGGGCGGGCAGATCGTCGCCCAGCCGCTCGTGATCGTCCTGCTGGCGGTGCCGATCCTGATCCAGGTCTACCTGAACGCGGGCCTGGCCTATGTCCTGAACCGGGCTGCCGGCGAGCAGCACTGCGTCGCCGGCCCCTCGGCGCTGATCGGCGCCTCCAACTTCTTCGAGCTCGCGGTGGCCGCTGCGATCAGCCTCTTCGGATTCCATTCCGGCGCGGCGTTGGCGACGGTCGTCGGCGTGCTGATCGAGGTCCCGGTGATGCTGTCGGTCGTCTGGATCGTGAACCGGTCCCGCGGCTGGTATGAAGCAGGAGCGGCCACCTGACCATCCCTCCCCCTGCGGCCCATCGGCGCGCGGTCGTCGTGGCCGCCCTCGGCACCAGCCAGACCCTCGCCTGGGCCTCGAGCTACTACATCCCCGCGATCCTGGCGGAATCAATCTCGGCCACGGTCGGGATCTCGATCTCGACCTTCTTCGCGATCTTCTCCGTGTCCCTGCTGCTGTCGGCGTTTCTCGGCCCTTCGGTTGGCCGGCTGATCGATCGAAGCGGCGGCCGGGGCGTGCTCCTCTGCTCCAACCTGGTGTTCGCTCTGGGCCTCGGCTTGCTGGGCGCGACCCAGAACCTGACGATGCTGATCCTCGCCTGGGCCGTGATGGGCATCGGCATGGGCATGGGTCTTTACGACTCGGCCTTCGCCGCCCTGGCCGCCGCCTACGGGCGCGATGCACGGGGCGCCATCACCGGCGTGACGCTGTTCGCCGGCTTCGCCAGTACGATCGGCTGGCCCACCAGCGCCGTCCTGGCGGAGATGGTCGGCTGGCAAGGCGCCTGCTTCTTCTGGGCAGCCATGCACCTCGTGCTGGGCCTGCCCCTCAACCTCCTGCTCCCGCGCGCCACCCAGCCCCACGAGCCGTCGAAGCCAAGCGCCGCGGCCGAGACCGGAGGTCCCACGCCGGCCTATACGATGGCCCTCTTGGGTTTTGTGTTTGCCTCGACCTGGTTCGTGACCGCAGCCATGGCGGCGCACCTGCCGCTTCTGCTGCGCGACGCGGGCGCGACGCCGGAGGCCGCGATCGCCGCCGCCGCGCTCGTCGGCCCCGCCCAGGTCGCCGCCAGGGTGGTCGAATTCAGCCTTCTGCGCCGGCTGCACCCGCTGGTGTCCGCACGCCTGGCGACGCTGACGCACCCCATCGGCGCCGTTACGCTGGCGGCCCTGGGCGGCTGGGCGGCGCCCGCCTTCGCCCTGCTGCACGGGGCGGGTAACGGCATGCTGACCATCGCAAAGGGCACGCTCCCGCTCGCCCTGTTCGGCCCGGTCGGGTACGGGCATCGCGCCGGGCTGCTGTCGGTTCCCGCCCGCGGCACGCAGGCGGCCGCGCCCTTCCTGTTCGGCCTGGTGCTTGAAACCGGCGGTGCCGGCCTGGGCCTGATGCTCTCTACCGCGCTGACATTGTCCGCGCTGGTCGCCCTCCTCGCTGTTCGCCCCAACCGATAGAGAGCGCGCGTCGCTTCCACGGACGTCACAGAACTGTCGTTGCAACGCTCAATTATTCTATTATTCTAGAATAGTGAATACAAACGACGCTGCCATCGGCTTTGCCGCGCTTGCCCAGGACACCCGGGTGCGACTCTTGCGCCTGCTGGCCGAGCACGGCGCGAGCGGGATGGCCGCGGGCGAGATTGCCGCCCGGCTAGGCGTCCCATCCTCGACGCTGTCGTTCCACCTCTCCGCCATGGAACAAGCCGGGCTGGTGCAGGCCACGCGCCAGGGGCGGCAGTTGATCTATGCCGTCCGCATCAACGGCCTTCGCAGCCTGCTCGCCTTCGTGACCGAGACCTGCTGCGCCGCCCGGCCGGAACTCTGCGGCGACCTCGCGCGGCTTCTGCCAGAGGTTCCAGAGGAGCGTCCGCCCATGGCCGCCGCCTTCAATGTCCTGTTTCTCTGCACCCAGAATTCCGCTCGCTCGATCATGGCAGAGGCGATCCTTAGCAAGATGAGCCGCGGTTCCTTTCATGCCTACTCGGCCGGATCGCAGCCGGCGACGCATCCCGTGCCCGACGTCATCGCCAAGCTCAAGGCGCTGGGCCACGACGTCACCTCGCTGCGATCCAAGTCCTGGTCCGAGTTCATGGGGCCCGACGCGCCGCGCATGGATTTCGTGATCACGCTTTGCGACACCCCGCGCGGCCAGCGCTGCCCGGACTTCGGCGACACGGTCGTGACCGCCGCCTGGCCGCTGCCCGACCCCGCCAAATTCATCGGCAAGCCCGCGGAGAAGGGCGTGATGCTGAGCGAGCTCTATGCCGGCATCCGGCGCCGGCTGGAAATGTTCTGCAGCCTGCCGTTCAGCAAGCTCGACCGCATGGCGGCGAAGGCGCGGCTGGCCGACATCGCCGACCTCGCCCACGTCCGCTCCTAACGACGCTTCCGTTTCATAGAGGAGACATCATGGCCGTCGGCATCAATGGCATGGGCCGCATCGGCCGCCTGGCGCTCCGCGCCGCGCTCGGCGGCTTGCCGCGCGATCCCGCGGATCCGAGGAAAGATTCCGGCCTCGAAATCGTCCATGTGAACGAGATCAAGGGCGGTGCTGTCGCCTCCGCGCATCTGCTGGAGTTCGACAGCGTCCACGGCCGCTGGCGCGGCAGCATCGGGGTGGAAGGCGATAGCGCCATCCTGGTCGGCAACCGGCGCATCGGCTTCAGCGCGGCGGCGGCTCCCGGCGACGTTCCCTGGGGTGACCTGGGCTGCGACATCGTCCTGGAGTGCACGGGCAGGTTCCTCAAGCCCGATCAACTGCAGGGCTACTTCGAGCGCGGCGTGCAGCGCGTGATCGTGGCCGCGCCCGTCAAGGACGAGTCGGCGCTCAACATCGTGGTGGGCGTCAACGACGACCTGTACGACCCTGCCCGCCACCGGCTGCTGACGGCGGCGTCCTGCACCACCAACTGCCTGGCCCCGGTCGTCGCCGTCTTGCACGAGACCATCGGCATTCGGCACGGCCAGATCACCACGATCCACGACCCGACGAACACCAATGTGGTGGTGGACGCCCCCCACAAGGATCTCCGACGAGCGCGGTCGGCCATGCTGTCGTTGCAACCGACCACGACGGGCAGTGCTACGGCCATCAGCCTGATCTATCCGGAACTGAAGGGTCGCCTCGATGGGCACGCGGTACGCGCCCCGGTGTTGAACGCGAGCCTGACGGACTGCGTCTTCGAGATGAAACGGCCAACCTCTGCCGCGGAAGTGAACGGGCTGTTCGCGGACGCCGCGGCCGGTCCCCTGGCCGGCATTCTGGGCATTGAGCACCGGCCACTCGTGTCGGCCGACTACGCCAACGATACCCGCAGCGCGATCGTCGACGCCCCGAGCACGATGGTGACGGACGGGACGCTTTTGAAGGTCTACGCGTGGTACGACAACGAGGCCGGGTACGCCTGCCGCATGGTCGACCTCGCCAACATTGTCCTTCGCGCCGGCGCGTGATGAGCGGCCTGCGTCAATATGCGATCGTGACTGCGTCCTACTGGGGCTTCACCCTGACGGACGGTGCGCTGCGCATGCTGGTGCTGCTGCACTTCTTCCGCCTCGGCTACACGCCGTTCACCCTGGCCCTTCTGTTCCTGCTCTACGAGGCTGCCGGCATCTTCGCCAATCTCGGCGGCGGGTGGCTCGCCGCGCGGTTCGGCATTCCCCGCATGCTCGCCGTAGGCCTCACGCTGCAGATCCTCGGGCTATTGCTCCTGTCCCTGCTCGATCCCGGCTGGGGCAGTGCCGCGTCCGTGGCCTGGGTGGTGGTCGCCCAGGGCATTTCCGGCGTGGCGAAGGACCTCACCAAGACCGCGTCCAAGTCGGCAATCAAGGCGACGTCTTCGGCCGGCGTCGGACAGCTCTTCCGGTGGGTTGCCTGGTTCACGGGGTCGAAGAACGCGATGAAGGGCGTCGGCTTCTTCCTCGGTGGCCTGCTGCTCGAGATCGCGGGATTCCGGCCGGCGCTCTGGCTGATGGCCGCGCTGCTCGGCATCATCCTGCTGATCG
>JAEULC010000098.1 GCA_016792605.1 Rhodospirillales bacterium | reverse complement strand
CAGCGGCTTGGTGAACCGTTCCATCCGCTGGCTGGTCGTGGTGCCGACGCAGACCGCCTCGTACCCGGCGGGGTTAGCGTTCGAGCCGGGCACCTTCTTCACGTTCGGCGCGGTGTGGATCACCGCGTGGCCCTGGAGGTCTAGCCGCGTGCGGCGGCCCTTGTCGAACAGGTGGATCAGCGTCGCGTCGCGGATTCCGAAGAGCCGGCCATGTAGGGTAACGGTATCGCCGGCACGGAGCGCGCGAGCCTGGTCTTCGGTGATCGGCGGGTGCAAGTCGTGGTGGGTCACGTGCCGATCTCCACCCCTCGCAACGTGAAGGTGGCGCTTGCCCGGCGGGCGGAGTGACACTGGATGTTGACCGCGACCGGGTTCATCGTGATGTGCGTTGCGGCGAGCTCGACATGGACGGCGAAGGCGGTAGAATCGCCGCCGAGGCCCTGCGGGCCGATGCCGAGCGTGTTGACCGCGCGCGACAGTTCGTCCTCCAGCCGCGCGCCTTCCGGATCGGCGCATCGCGAGCCGAGCGGGCGCGTCGCGGCGACCTTGGCCAGGTGGACGCAGAGGTCCGAAGTGCCGCCGACCCCGACGCCGACGATGGTCGGCGGGCAGACCTTGCCGCCGGCCTCGATCACGCGGTCGACGACGAAGGTTTTGATCGCGTCGACGCCCTCGGCCGGGATCGCCATCTTCAGGAACGAGCCGTTCTCCGAGCCCGAGCCCTTCGGGATCATCTCGAGCCGCAGCTCCGCCTCGCGGTCGCTGAAGTCGATGTTGATCACCGGCACCAGCGCGCCGCAGGAGGTCTGTTCGTTCCGGCGGGTGATCGGGTGGACGACGGAGGACCGCAGCGGATGCTCGCGCGTCGCCCGCTCCACCCCGCGCCGGATCGCGGCCTTCAGCGCCGCGCCGTCGACGTCGACCGCGCGGCCGATCGTGACGTTGTAGATCGGGATGCCCGTGTCCTGGCAGAGCAGGTTGTCGCGCGCCTCGGCGACCGCGATGTTCTGGATCATCGTCGCCAGTACCGTCCGGGCCGTGCCGTCAGTCTCGCCGGCGTCGAGCCGCGCGAAGGCCTGCTTGATGTCGTTGGGCAGCAGCTTCAGCGCGCGGATGTACAACAGCTTGGCCGCCTCCTCAATCGCGGCCGGGTCGACCTGAAGCCGCGCCGTCACCGCTGCATGCCCCAGCGCCGGACCGTGCGCGCCTCGATCGCGCGGAAGACGACGCTCTCGACCACGAGCCCGATGATGATCACGGTGAACAGTCCGGCGAACACGCTGGCCGTCTCGAGCTGGTTGCGGTTCTCGAAGATGAACCAGCCGAGGCCGCCGGAGCGCGAGGACACGCCGAAGACGAGCTCGGCCGCGATCAGCGTGCGCCAGGCGAAGGCCCAGCCGATCTTCAAGCCCGCGAGGATCGACGGGAAGGCCGCGGGAATCAGGATCTTGATGACATAGGGGATGCCGCGCAGCCCGTAGTTCTGGCCGGCCATGCGCAGCGTCTCGGACACCGACATGAACCCGGTATGGGTGTTGAGCGCGACGGCCCAGAGGACGGAGTGGATGATGACGAAGACCAGGCTGGGAATGCCGAGGCCGAACCACAGCAGCGCCAGCGGCAGGAGCGCGATGGCGGGCAGGGGGTTGAACATGGCGGTCAGGGTCGACAGCAGGTCGGTGCCCACCCGGGTCGATACCGCCAGCGTGGTGAAGGCCGCGGCCAGCGCGATGCCGCAGGCGTAGCCGATCAGCAGAACCCGGATCGAAGTCAGCGTGCGGTCCACCAGGGGGCCCTTGAACACGGCCTCGTAGAGGGCCTTCATCACGTCGGTAAAGGTCGGGAACATCAACGGGTTGTTGACCCAGCGCGCATAGAGCTCCCAGACCACGCAGAGCACCACCAGGATCGCCAGGCGGCGGACCCAGAGCTGGTTCGTCACCCGTTCGGCGATCGACAGCGGGCGCTCGATCTCGCCGATCAGGCCCGCGTCGCGCGGCTGCAGCTCGTATTCCGGCCGGATCGCCGGCACCAGCTTCGCGTCAGACATGCGCCGCCACCTTCTCTTCCTCTTCGATGCGCTGGGCGAACAGCATGTCGTGGATCTTGCGCTGCAAGGTCTGGAACGTCTCGCCGTCCGCCTCGGCCGCGCCGAGGCCATGGGTGTTGAGCTCGGCCCGCACCTGGCCCGGATGCGGGGTGAGGACCAGGATGCGCGAGCCGACGATGATCGCCTCCTCGATCGAGTGAGTCACGAACAGCACGGTGAAGCGTACGTCGTCCCACAGGCGCAGCAGCTCCTCCTGCATCTTGCGGCGGGTGAGCGCATCGAGCGCGGCGAAGGGCTCGTCCATCAGCAGGATGTCCGGCTCCATCGCCATGGCGCGCGCGATCGCGACGCGCTGTTTCATGCCGCCCGAGAGCATGTGCGGATAGACATCGGCGAACTTGGTCAGGTTGACCTTGTCGATGTAGCGCTGGGCGCGATCCTGCGCCTCGGCGCGCGAGCAGCGGCCGCTGGTCAGCATCGGAAACAGCACGTTCTGCCGCACCGTCTTCCAGGGCAGGAGCTGGTCGAACTCCTGGAACACCATCATGCGGTCGGGTCCGGGGCGGTCGACCTGTTTTCCATTGAGCCGGATGGCGCCCTCGACCGGCCGCATGAAGCCGGCGACGCCCTTGAGCAAGGTCGACTTGCCGCAGCCCGAGGGGCCGAGCAGGACAAAGCGGTCGCCGCGATGCACCTGGAAGCTGACGCGCCAGGTCGCCGTGACCAGGTGCTCGCGTGTCTTGTACTGGAGCGTGACGTCCTTGACGTCGAGCAGCGGCGACACTGCGCCACCGCCGCCCGCCGGCAGGTTCCGGTCCTGGCGCGTGTCCATCTAGCTCCCTTTCACGTCGTGGACATCGGGGAAGTAATAGTCCTTCCACGACTCCGCCTTGTTCTTCAGGCTGCCGACCTTGTGCATGAAGGCGGCGTATTTCATGGTGTTCAGCGGCACGATCGTGTGCTTGAGGTCGGGGCTCGCCATCATCTTGGCGATGAAGGCTGGCGCCAGCTTCGATTTCTCCTCCTCGATGTAGATCTTGATCGCGTCCTCGCGGTTCTTCTGGATGAAGTCGTGCGCCTGCACCAGGGCGTCGAATACGGCCTTGTAGCTGCGCGGGTTGTCGTTGCGAAACTTCGAGGTGGTGAAGGCGCTGTTGAAGGTGGCGGGCCCGTCGAGCGCCTCGAAGGAGCTGACGACGCGGCGCACGCGCTGGTCCTCGAGCTGCTGGAACTGGAACGGCGGGCTGGTGAAGTGCCCGGTGATCTCGGACCGGCCCGAGAGCATCGCCGCGGTCGCGTCGGGGTGCGACATGGACACGGTCAGGTGGTCGAGCTTGTTCTGCTGGCCCGCCCCGAACTCCTTCTCGCAGGCGATCTGCAGCGTCACGGCCTGGATCGATATCTTCACCGCCGGCATGGCGATGCGGTCCTTGTCGGTGAAGTCCTTCAGCGTCTTGACCGCGGGATTGATGGTGTTGAGGTAGAGGGCCGTGGCATCGAAGCAGCCGATGCCGCGGACGTCGGCGTTGCCCTTGGTCTTGTCCCAGATCGTCAGCAGCGGTCCGACGCCACCCGAGACGACATGCATGTTGCCAGAGATCAGCGCCTCGTTTGCGGCCGCGCCGCCGGTGGTCTGGGCCCAGGACACCTTCGTGTTGGGCAGGCCGTTACGGGCGAGCTGCGCCTCGACCAGCTTCTGGCTCTTCATCACGTGCAGCGGCAGGTAGGCGAGGCCGAACTGCGGCGCGATCACGATCTCGCCGATCTCGGGCTTACCCTGCGCGAAGGCGGGCCTGGCCAGGCTCCACGCCGCCACGGCGCCAGCGCCGGCGACAAATCGCCGGCGGGATGCGGAAGTTCCCATCGTTCGTCTCCTCCATGTTTAAAAGGGTGATTTTCACCTCTTTTTTGTTATCAGAACCAAACCACCTCCAGGATCAACGGTTATTTGATCGCCCGACGAAACCATTTTGGTGATATCGGCCTCGAACCGGTCCATGAACGGGAGGTCGGCAAACGCCGCGCCCTGGGCCATGATCGGATTGGCCGTGTTGAGCAGCAGGGCCAACGGCGCGCGCCGCATCTCCACCATGTTTCGTAACATCCACGCGGTCGCGACGCCACCCTTGGCGCCGAGCAGCACCAGCACCTTGCCGACATAGGACTTGCCGTGGAGCTTGTGGCTCGGCCGCGAGAACACGCCCTGGATGCGGTCGAGGTCGTAGCGGGCGCTGAAATAGTCGTCGGCGACCAGTGCCTCGCCGGTCACCTTCGGGCCGATGCCGACATGGCCCCTGATGAGGCGTTCCTCCGGCACTACGCGACCTTCTCCGGCACGCGGCCGGCGACGGCGGCGTCGATGCAGGCCGCCATCGTCCCGAGGCTCGGCACGTACCCGTAGCCGCCGATGATGTTGACCAGCTTGGCGGAATTGCTCATCAGCCGCTTCCAGCCCATGGCCTCGCCGATCTCGCGCGCGTGCATTTGGTAGAAGCACACGCCCTTCAGCACGATGGCCCCGGCGCGCTCGATGCGCTGGGTCAGGCCCATGCGGTCGGCGGCCGACTTGATCTCGGGCGAGGTGGTGACCAGGACGCTGGTCTCGGGATGCACCTGGCGGCCGTCGAGCAGGTCGGCAAGCTGCTGCAATTCGTACAGCGAGAGCTGCGGCGCGGCGAAGACGACGACATCGAGCTTGTCGCCGCCGCCGCCATAGGAGGCGTAGAAGGCGCGGAGGTCGTCGCCGGCGATCATCTCGCTCGCCGGGGCCTCGTCGTCGATCACCGCCGGCAGCTCGGGCGCCTCGGGCGTCACGCCGACCATGTGGAAGAGGGCTACGGTGCCGTAGCTCGCCAGGGCGGCGCCGAAATGCTTGAGCTCGTCCGAGGTCGGCGGCGCCTCCACGCCCAGGATCGCCGGCACTTCCCAGTAGGACTGCAGCTTGCGGCCGATGACGCCGCCGAGCGCGCCCCAATCGCTCAGGTCCTTGGGCCGGTCGCGCAGCAGGAAGACGCGCGTAGCCTTGCGTTTCTCGTCCAGGTGGTAGCCGTAGCGCGGCGTGCGGCCGGTCAGCGCGGCGGCAAGCGCCGACGGTCCGCCCTCGAAGTTGCTGCGCGCGCCCTGGACCGAGTTGGCGTAGATCGTCGAGCCCGTGTCGCCGAACGCGATGTGCTCGCCCAGGACCGGCGGCGACACGGTCTGGTAGTTGATGCAGGTGTCGGTCATCAGGAAGCCCATGGCGCGGAACGCGTCGATGGCGCGCTGCTCCAGCCCGGCCATCGATTCGGTCTGGCCCAGGCGGCGATAGGCGTCGAAGTCGATTCCGCGCGGGTCGGTGATGGTCGGCACGCGCACGCGGCGATGCTCGGCCGGCGCCTTGGCCAGGTCCTCCAGGAACTCGACGCCGATGGGGCCGAGCGACTCGGCGTCGGCCATCAGGTGGACCTGGGAGATCGGGACGAAGTCCTGGGCGTCGAAGAAGCGCCCGACGCGCATCTGCTGCTCGATCGCCCACTTGCGCGGTTCGCCGAGCTTTCCGCCCAGCATCGCTTGTTCGATGTCGTTGAGCCGCATCTCTCCCCCAGGGGGAGGACGGTCGCAAATTTGGGCGGGCCGCGCCAGCCCTTAAAGGTAGTTCCGGACTGGACGCGCCTGGCGGTCTCGCCTAGGGGTACGCTGGGGAGGCAAGCTGCATGGCCGGTCGGCTTCAGAACAAGGTAGCGCTGGTGACGGGCGCCGCGCGCGGGATCGGCGCCGCGGTCGCGCGCGCCTTCGTGGCGGAGGGCGCTTTCGTGCTGGTGTCGGACATCAATGTCGCGGCCGGTGAAGCCCTGGCCCAGGCGATCGGGCCGATGGCGCGGTTCTCGCCACTCGACGTGCGATCGGAAGCCGATTGGGTGCGCGTTGTCGACGCGGTGCTGGAGCGCCATGGCAGGCTGGACGTTCTCGTCAACAATGCCGGGATTACTGGGTTCGAGCGGGGGCAGGCGGCGCACGATCCCGAAAACGCCTCGCTCGACGACTGGCGCGCGGTGCATGCCACGAATCTCGACGGGGTGTTCCTGGGCTGCAAGCACGCGATCCGGGCGATGCGGCGCACTGGAGCGGGCTCCATCGTCAACATGTCATCGCGCTCCGGCATGGTGGGAATCCCCGGCGCGGCGGCCTACGCGTCGTCGAAGGCGGCGGTGCGCAATCACACCAAGACGGTGGCGCTCTACTGCGCGTCCCAGGGCGTGGCCATCCGCTGCAACTCGGTACATCCCGGCGCCGTTCTCACGCCGATGTGGGAGCCGCTGCTTGGCCAGGGACCGGAACGCGCCGCGCGGATGGCATCCTATGTCGCGGGCACGCCGATGCGGCGCTTCGGCCGGCCGGAAGAGGTGGCGGCCGTCTGCGTGATGCTGGCCTCGGACGAGGCCGCCTACATGACCGGATCGGAGCTGACGATCGACGGCGGAATCCTGGCGGGCGCCGAGGCGGAGCCGAAGGTCGACGACTAGCCGGCGACCTGGCAGCCGAATTCGCCGGCGGCGTCGGCCAGGGCCTCGAAGAAGCTCTGGCCGTGGCTGCGCGTGACGTATAGGTCGAACGTGTTGACGGCGACGCAGTGGATCAGCGAATTGACGTGGAAGAGGGCGGTCTGCGCCGTCTGCCCCGGGGCGAAGCCCTTGGGATGCAGGTCGATGAGGCAGCCCTTGGCCAGCACGTCGCGCGCGTTGCGGCCCGACAGGTGGATGACGGTGCGGGCGTTGTCGAGTTCCACGATCGCGGCCTGGTCGGGGCCGAGGCCCTGCGCCAGGGCCGCACCGAGCGACGGGCTGCGGCTCGCCGGGCCGATGACCAGCCAGCGCTCCGGCCCCAGCCACAGCGCCTGGGTGTCGCCCCCGCCCGAGGCACGGTTCGGGCGCTCGTCCAGCGTGACGCCCGCCATGGCGGCAATCGCGTTGCGGACGACCGGGCCGGCAAAGGCCGTGACCTGCACCAAGTATAGCCCGCGGCGCTCGGACAACACGACGCCGGGATTGGCGGTGTCGCGGCCGAAGGGCGAGGGCAGCAGCGCCTTGTCGAGCGCCGAGCGCGCCTGCGCGGTGCTAGCCATGGAGGCGCTCTCCCTTCGGATCGTAGAAGACGTGGTCGACCACCTTCACCGCCACCATCTCGTTGCGCAAGGGGAAGGCGGCGTAGAGCGTCTCGCCCTTGCGCTCCGGCCCGCCGGAGACGAGCGCCATGGCAATCGGGTGGTTCAGGGTAGCGCTGAAGCAGGCCGAGGTGACATGGCCCAGCATCGGGATCGGCGTGGCGTGGTTGGGGTCAGCGATGATCTGCGACCCGGCGCGGATGCGCGTGCGGCCGTCGACCGGCACCAGCCCCACCAGGCGCTTGCGCTTGGGATCCTGCAGGCCCGGGCGCTGCAAAAGCTGCTTGCCGATGAAGTCCTTCTTCTTCGCCAGCATGCGCTCCATGCCCAGGTCGCCCGCCGTGGTGCGGCCGTCGAGCTCGGAGCCGACGACATGGCCCTTCTCGATGCGCATCACGCCCATGGCCTCGAGGCCGTAGGTGGTGACGTCCAAGGGCTTGCCGGCGACCAGCAGCGCCTCCCAGGCGGCGATGCCGTAGTCCGACGGCACCGCGACCTCATAGGCGAGCTCGCCCGAGAAGGAGATGCGGAAGAGGCGCGCCGGGATGCCGGCGAGCTGGCAGTCGCGCACGCCCATGAACGGCATCGCCTCGTTTCCCAGGTCGATGCCCGTGATCACGCGCTGCAGCAGCTCGCGCGACTTCGGCCCGGCAATGGCGATGCCCGCCCACTGCTCGGTGACCGAGGTGACCTGCACCTTCAGGTCGGGCCACAGCACGCCGAGGCAGAACTCGAGATGCGTCATGACCTTGCCGGCGTTGGCCGTGGTCGTGGTCATGAAGAAGCGGCTCTCTGACAGGCGCGACGTGGTGCCGTCGTCCATCACCATGCCGTCCTCGCGCAGCATCAGCCCGTAGCGCGCGCGGCCGACCGGCAGGGTCGAGAAGGTGTTGCAGTAGACGCGGTCGAGGAACTTCGCCGCGTCCGGGCCCTGCACGTCGATCTTGCCCAGGGTCGACACGTCGCAGATGCCCACGTTCCCGCGCACCGCCTTTACCTCGCGGTTGATCGCGGTGGTCATGGTCTCGCCCTGGCGGATATAGACCTGCGCGCGCAGCCAGTGTCCGGCCTCGATGAAGGTGGCGCCGTTGGCCTGCTGCCAATCGTGCGTCGGCGTGCGGCGGATCGGCTGGTAGTGCCGGCCCAGGTCGCGGCCGCTGAACACGGCGAAGGCGACGGGCGTGTAGGGCGGGCGGAAGGTGGTGGTGCCGACCTGCTGCATCGGCTCGCCGCGGAGCTGCGCCATGATCGCGTGGCCGGCCAGGTTGCTGGTCTTGCCCTGGTCGGTGCCCATGCCGAGCGTGGTGTAGCGCTTCAGGTGCTCGACCGAGACATACCCCTCGCGATGGGCGAGCGCGATGTCCTTGTCGGTCACGTCGTCCTGGATGTCGACGAAGGCTTTGCCGCGCACACCGGATGGGCGTGGCACGGACCACAGCGCCTTCGACGGCTCGGCGGAGCCACCATCGTCGCAGGCCGGTACTGTGGGCGCGGTGCCCGAGCCGAAGCCGGTGGCATTCGCGGCGGCAGCGCCTGATTTGAAGCCGTCGCCCAGGCAGTCGGCCAGAGCGAAACGCCCGGCTGACGCGCCCGCCGAGGCTTCGGCCTGGCGCGACGGGCCCGGCACGAAGGCGCTGAGCGTGTCGTCGTAGACCGGTTTGGCGCCGGTATGGCTGTGGAGGTGCACGGCGGGCTGCCACACGCCGGCGCTGGCGACGAGGTCGCAGGCGATCTGGCGCGTGGCGTTGGCGATGCGGCCCTGGTCGTCGATCGCCGCGATCTCGACGCCGCCGACATCG
>JAEULC010000036.1 GCA_016792605.1 Rhodospirillales bacterium | reverse complement strand
CCGGCGGCGGCGGCAACATGAGCGATACCCTCGCCCGGATCTGCGTCGACAAACGCGCCCATGTCGCGGCGCGCAAGGCTGACATGCCGGAACACCTGCTGCGCCAGCACGCGGCCCAGCTCGCGCCGCCGCGCGGCTTCGAGCGGGCGCTGCGGGCCGCCATGTCGCGCGGCGAGTACGGCCTGATCGCCGAGATCAAGAAGGCCTCGCCCTCGAAGGGGCTGATCCGGGCCGATTTCTCGCCGATGCAGCTTGCCCGCGCCTACAAGGCCGGCGGCGCCACCTGCCTGTCCGTGCTGACCGACATCCCGTATTTCCAGGGCGACGATGCCTACCTGCTGGAGGCGCGCGCCGCCGTCGACCTGCCGGTGCTCCGCAAGGACTTCATGATCGACCTCTACCAGGTGGTTGAGGCCCGGGCGCTGGGCGCGGACTGCATCCTGGTCATCATGGCGGCGGTCGACGACAAGCTTGCGGCAGACCTGGTCGCGCTGGCGCGAGACCTGGGCATGGACGCGCTGATCGAGGTGCATGACCGGCCGGAGCTCGACCGGGCGCTGAAGCTCGACGCCGCCCTCTTGGGGATCAACAACCGCAACCTGAAGACCCTGGCGGTCGACCTGGCCACGACCGAGGCCCTGGCCCCCCTGGTGCCCAGGGACCGCATCCTGGTCGCCGAGAGCGGGCTGTTCGTCCCGGCCGACCTCGCCCGGATGGAACGGGTGGGCGCGCGCTGCTTCCTGGTTGGCGAGTCCCTGATGCGCCAGGCAGACGTCGCCGCCGCCACCAGGGCGCTGCTGGCCCGGGCAGAGCCGGCCCGCCCCCAATTGGCGTCATAGGGCGGGTTGAACAGGTGTCCTCGGGCTTCACCCATTTCGATGCCGAGGGGCGTGCCGTCATGGTCGACGTCTCGGGCAAGGACGAGACCGACCGGGTCGCCACGGCCGAGGGATCGGTCGTGATGCAGCCCGAGACCCTGCGCCTGATCCGGGAAGGCCAGGTCAAGAAGGGCGACGTGCTGGCCGTGGCGAGGCTCGCCGGGATCATGGCGGCGAAGAAGACGCCCGACCTGATCCCGCTCTGCCATCCCCTGGCCCTCACCTCGGTGACCGTCGACCTGACACTGGACGAGAAGCGCAGCGCGGTCGATATCCGCGCGACCTGCCGCCTCCAGGGGCGCACGGGCGTGGAAATGGAAGCAATGACAGCAGTTTCCGTGGCTGCGCTCACCGTCTACGACATGTGCAAGGCGGTTGACCGGGGCATGCTCATTTCTGACATTAAGTTGACTTATAAATCCGGAGGAAAATCCGGCACTTACGGGGCGACGCCGTGATTTCCGTCGAGGCGGCGAAGGGCCGGATCCTCCAGGCGGTCCGGCCCCTGCCGGTCGAGCAGGTCGCGGTCAGCCAGGGCCTGGGCCGGGTGCTGGCCGAGGACGTGCGCGCCCAGGTCACCCAGCCGCCCGTCGCGGTCTCGGCCATGGACGGCTACGCGGTCCGGGCAGCCGACGTGGCGACGGTCCCGGTGACGCTGGGCGTCGCCGGAGCGGTCCCCGCGGGCGGCGTCCACGAGGCACCCCTGCAGCCCGGCCAGGCGGTCCGCATCTTCACCGGCGCCCCGGTCCCGGCCGGCGCCGACGCCATCGTGATCCAGGAGGACACCGAGGCCTCCCCGGGTAAGGTGCTGGTCAAGGAGGCGGCCAGGCCCGGCCAGTTCGTCCGCCCGGCGGGGCTGGATTTCAAGGTGGGCGATATCGGCATCCGCGCCGGCCGCCGCCTGACCGCCCGCGACGTCGGCCTGGCCGCCGCCATGAACAACCCCTGGCTCCGTGTCCGCCGCCGCCCGCGCGTCGCCATCCTGGCGACCGGCGACGAGGTGGTGATGCCCGGCACGGCCATCGGCCGCAGCCAGATCGTCTGCTCGAACGGCCTGTCCTTGGCCGCTGCCATCCAGGCCGCGGGCGGCGAGCCGATCGATTTGGGCATCGCCCCGGACAACCGCGAGGCGCTGCTTGCCATGGCCGCCGGCGCCAGGGGCGCGGACATGCTGGTCACGACCGGCGGCGCCTCGGTCGGCGAGCACGATCTTGTCCAGGCCGTCCTTGGCGAGGCGGGCCTGGAGGTCGATTTCTGGAAGATCGCCATGCGCCCGGGCAAGCCGCTGATCTTCGGCCAGATCGGCGGCGTGCCGATGCTGGGCCTGCCCGGCAACCCGGTCTCGACCCTGGTCTGCGCGACCATCTTCCTGCTGCCGGCGCTGGAGAAGATGCAGGGCCTCGACGCCGACCAGGCGCCGACGCGCTACGCCACCCTCGCCAAGGCGCTGCCCGCCAACGACCGCCGCCAGGACTACCTGCGCGCGACGCTGGCGCACGGACCGGACGGCGCGCTGCTGGCGACGGTCTTCGGCAAGCAGGACAGCTCGATGCTGGCGACGCTGGCCCATGCCGACTGCCTGGTCGTGCGCGCGCCGCTGGCGCCGCCCGCCAACGCCGGCGACCGCGTCGAGATCGTGCCGTTCCCCGGCGGGACCGGCGGGGTTTAGCGAAGGGGAATCCGATGAAAGCCTATGTCGTCGTCCAGGAACGCGTGCATGACGAGAAGATGTTCGGCGAGTACCGCAAGGATGTCGTGGCGACGATCGACGCGCATGGCGGCAAGTTCGTGGTGCGCGGCGGCAACCTCACCGTCGTCGAGGGCCAGTGGCCGATGCCGCGCTTCGTGGTGATCGAGTTCCCGTCGCGCCAGGCGGCCGAGGCTTGGTACAAGTCGCCGGCGTACCAGAAGATCCTGCCGCTGCGGCTCAAGAGCGCCGAGGGCAACCTGGTGATCGTCGACGGCGCCGAATAGTGCCGGCCTAGGATTTCGCGCCAAGCCGCGCGCGAATTTCCTCGAGATACGCGATCCGGTCGCGGAGCTGGCGGATCTGGTCGCGCAGCGACAGCACGACATATTGCTGGGTCAGGACCGGGTCGATCTTCTTGGGCTGGTCTGAGGCCGCCGCAGCGGCGGCCTCGGCCTTCGCCTTTTCTTCTTCGTCGTCCTCGCCCTTCTTCTTGGGCTTTGGCTTCTTGGCGGCGGAGCGCGGCATCCGCGGCTTGTAGCCGCCCTTGGCGCGGTCGGCGTCGGCCTTGGCCTTGTCCTTCTCCTTGTTCAGGGCGGACTTCTTCGCCACCTCGGCCTTGCTGGCGGCCATCTGGCTGTAGCGTTCGGCCTGCTCCTTGGCCTCGGCCTCGGCGAGCTTGAGGCGCGGGCGCAGCTGCGCCAACTCGGCCTCGACCTGGTCGCGCAGCAGCGCGCGCGGATCGGCATTGGCGGGCTTGGCGCCGGCCGCCGCGGGCGGCGCCTTCTGGGCGCCGGCCGGCGGCGCCAGGAACAGGCCGATTGCCATGCCAAAGGCCAGCAGCGACAGCACGTTCAAGGTCTTGCGGAGGGCGTTCATGCCGGCAGGGTGGCACGCGGCCCTTAATGCCCGGTTAGCCGCAACCGCCGGCGCCCGCAATCGGCCACCCTGTGGAAAAATGCTTGACCGACGCCGGGAACCAAACTAGAACAAGCGCGACCGTTTAGGTTTTGTTCTAGATGTAGCGTTTCTGACGCGCCGGCGGCACCGCCTGCCCCGCGCCCCAGGAACCCAACCGGGAAGCGAACGAATGCTCACACGCAAGCAGTACGAATTGCTCAACTTCATCAACGACCGGCTGCGCCAGACCGGCGTGTCGCCATCGTTCGACGAAATGAAGGAGGCGCTCAACCTGCGCTCCAAGTCGGGCATCCACCGCCTCATCACCGGCTTGACCGAGCGCGGCTTCATCCGGCGCCTGGCCCACCGCGCCCGGGCGCTGGAGGTGGTCCGCCTGCCCGAGAACTCGGCCATGACGGGCGAGCGCGCGCCGGCCGCCGCGGCTGCACCGCAGGCCGCCAATGCACCGGGCTTCGGTGCCGCGCCCGCCCCGGCCGCCGGAACGCCAACGGGCGGCTTCCCCGCCAATGTGATCCGAGGCAATTTCCAGCCCCAGATGCCGAGCGCCACGGTGACGGCCGAGAGCAGCGAATCCGTCCGCCTGCCGCTGCTCGGCAAGATCGCCGCCGGCGCGCCGATCGAGGCGCTCAACAACCCGACCAACACGGTCGACATTCCCGCCAGCCTGGTCGGGCGCGGCGAGCATTTCGCCCTGACCGTCGAGGGCGACTCGATGGTCGAGGCCGGGATCTACGACGGCGACACCGCCATCATCCAGCGCTGCGACACGGCCGAGAACGGCACCATCGTCGTGGCGCTCGTCGACAGCGCCGAGGTGACGTTGAAGCGCCTGCGCCGCAAGCACGGCTCGATCGCGCTCGAGCCCGCGAACCAGGCCTACGAGACCCGCATCTTCGGCCCCGACCGGGTGCAGGTGCAGGGCAAGATCATCGGCCTGATGCGGCGCTACAACTAGGCGGCGCGGGATTCCGGCTCAAGGCGGCGGGGCTTCGGGCTCCGCCGCCTTTTCTTTTGTGGCCGCGCGCTCAAGCCCCTCCAGCACCTCGCCCATCAGGCGGGAGTGCAGCGCGGCGAAGTCCATCACGTGGGACAAGAGCCCGACCATCAGGCCGCGCGGCTTGAGGTCGACACGGTAGGTCACCTGCGTGCCGCCGTCCTGCGGCTCCAGCGTCCACAGGCCCCGGCCGCGATGCGCGCCCTCGATGTAGTCGATTTCGACCTGGCGCGGCGGGTCCGCTCCCACGATCCGGCAGCGGAACCCGCCGCCGGACTTGGCGAGCTTGATCGCGACCACCGAGCCGACGCCGTGCGGCGGCGGCGTGAGCACTTCGACGCCGATATCCGCCGGCCACCAGTCGGCATAGCGATCCAACGCCAGCAGCAGGGCGAAGATGCGTTCGGGCGGTGCCGGGATGAATCGGGCGTCGGTGGCGCGGGTCGGTCGCATGGCTCTCGGAGAAGGGGCTACCGGGCGGAGGCCTGCCGCGGCGGGGCGGCGCCGCGCTCGCGGCGGGCGACCCAGGGCCGGTTGCCGCGCTCCTGGGCCACGGTTTCCACCCGCGCCCGGCCCTTCTCCAACCATAGCGCATGGGCGCCCTCGCGCCACAGGGCGAAGCGGTCGATCACCAGGGCGGGGCCGCGGCAGCCGCGCCGGACCGGCACCGAACTGACGACCACGTCGGCGCTGGCGCACTCCTCGGCCAGGGCCGAGGCCTCGTGCACCAGCGCCACGCTGACGCCATCGCGGCGGTAGAGGCAGGCCTGGCCGTCGCAACGCAGCTCGTCGCGCTCGGGCGGCTGCGCCACATCGGGCGTCGCGGCGCGCGCCCTGCCCCGCTTCCCGCCGGCATCCGGCCAGGGCTCGGCCGCGCTCTGGCCCGACCGGCGCAGCCAAGTCTCGGTCGTCAGCCGGTCGGCCGCGTAGTCCGAGACCAGCAGGCGCCCCTCAGCGCCGCGCACCGCCATCATGCGGCCGTCGCCCGAGACCAGCAGGTCGGGGCCGCGAAGCAGCGCCATGGCGGCGAAGGCGGCGACGATCGGCGCCACGCCCAAGAGCCGCCATCGCCCGCGCCACAGGCAGAGCCAGACCAGCCCTGCGCTGGCCGCGAGCAGCGCCGCCGCGGGCATCGCCGGCAGCAGCGCCACCGCGCCCGGCCAGGACGCGACCGCCTCGGCCGTGGCGATGATCCAGCCGACGCCCCAGCCCATCGGCACCAGCGCCCAGTCCTCCAGCCCGAACGGCATCAGCGCGAAGGCGAGCATGCCCCAGGGCATGATCCAGTGCGCCGTGATCGGCACGGCGATGAGGTTGGCGGCAAGGCCGTAGAGCGGGAAGCGGTTGAAGTGGTAGGCGGCGTAGATGCCCGTGGCGGCGCTGCCGATCACCGTGGTCAGCACCACGGCGCCGACATAGAGCGCGGCCTTGCCCACCGGCCCGCGTTCGCTGCGCCACAGTGCGACGCGGCCGCGTAAGCTCTCGTAGGCCGCGACCAGCGCCATGACCGCGGCGAAGCTCATCTGGAAGCTGGCGCCAAGCAGCGCGTCGGGCAGGACCAGCAGGATCGCCGCGGCGGCCCAGGCCAGGAGACGCATCGAGATCGCGTCGCGGTCGACCAGCACGCCGAGCAGCACGATGCCGACCATCAGGAAGGCGCGCTCGGTCGGCGGCGACGGGCCGGCGACGGCGAAGTAGAAGGCTGCCCCCAGGAACGCCGCGACCGCCGCCCATTTCTTGATCGGGAAGCGCAGCGCCACCGGCTCGACCAGCGCCAGCGCCCCGCGCACGACGAAGAACAGGATCCCCGCGACCAGCGCGAAGTTGAGGCCCGAGATCGCGATCAGGTGCGCCAGGCCCGCGTCGCGCATCGCCTGCATCACCGGCTCGGGAATGCCGGCGCGGTCGCCGATCAGCAATGCCGCGGCCAGCGGCCCGGCCGGCCCGTCGATCGCCAGCCGGATTCGCTCGCCGATCGACTCGCGCAGGCGTTCGAGCCAGGCCGAAGCCGACCGGGGCGGATCGTCCTCCACTTCCGCCCGCGCCGGCGCGACCGAAAACCCGACGGCGCCGATCCCCTGGAAGAAGGCGTGGCGCTGGAAGTCGAAGGCGCCCGGCGCCAGCGGCGGCGAGGCCGGCAGCAGCACGGCGCGCACCGCGACGCGCGCGCCGATCCCGACCTCCTCGGCATGCTTGCGGTTGAGCGTCAGCCGGACCTGGCGCGGCGTGGCGCCGGCGGACAGGCCCTGCACCTGGAGTGCGCCCAGCACGACGCGCTGCGAACCGTCGGCGCGGGTCTCGCGGTCGATCACGCGGCCCCGGACGTCGACCGGCCCCATCCGATCCGCCAGCAGCGGCGTCGCCACCCAAGCGGTGCGGGCCTGGCCCGCGGCGAAACCTAGGCCCGAGGCGGCGACCACCCAGCCCGCCAGCGCCCAGCCGAGGGCCTGCGGGCCCAGGCCGCGGAGCATCGCCACGCCGGCCAGGGCCCAGGCGACGCCAATCCACCAGGGCGGCTCCGCCGGCAGCGCGAAATAGCCGAGGATGCCGAGGCCGAGCGCGACCGGAAGCCAGAGCGCCCACTGCTCGCGCTCGGCGAGAAAGGGCGCCGCGATCCGGTCGCGCAGCCGCCAGGGCGGCCGCCAAACCGGCTGGCCCTCCTCCTCGCCCCGGCCGATCGCGTCGATCGCCATGAACGCCCCCAATCCCAAGAGTAGAATGGCGGGAATGGCGGCCGGGGTCAAAGCCGGCCCCGCCGTTGCCGCCCCTGTTATTGTCGGCGGACCCGGCTAGTATGCCGCCTTCCTCCCCACAAGCAGCGTTCCGGAGCCCAATGTCCGTCGTCGTCCGCTTTGCCCCCTCGCCCACTGGCTACCTGCATATCGGCGGCGCCCGCACGGCGCTGTTCAACTGGCTGTTCGCCCGCCATCACGGCGGCAAGTTCCTGCTCAGGATCGAGGACACCGACCGCCAGCGGTCGACCGAGCCGGCCATCCAGGCGATCCTGGACGGCATCAAGTGGCTCGGCCTGGACTGGGACGGCGAGGTCACCTACCAGTTTGCCCGCGCTGGCCGCCATGCCGAGGTCGCCAACAAGCTCTTGGCCGAGGGCAAGGCCTATCACTGCTACGCCACGCCCGAGGAGCTGGAGGCAATGCGCGCCGAGCAGAAGGCCAAGGGCCTTCCCATGCGCTACGACGGGCGCTGGCGCGACCGCGATCCCGGGGATGCGCGCCCGAACGTGAAACCCGTGGTGCGCCTGAAGGCGCCGCAGACCGGCGACACGGTCGTGAAGGACCACGTCCAGGGCGAGATCAAGGTCGAGAACGCGCAGCTCGACGACATGGTGCTGCTGCGCGGCGACGGCACGCCGACCTACATGCTGTCGGTCGTGGTCGACGACATCGACATGGGCATCACCCACGTGATCCGCGGCAGCGACCACCTGACCAATACGTTTCGGCAGGTCCAGCTCTACCGCGCCATCGGCGCCAGGATTCCCGAGTTCGCGCATATCCCGCTGATCCACGGGGCCGACGGCGCCAAGCTGTCCAAGCGCCACGGCGCGCTGGGCGTCGAGGCCTATCGCGACCTCGGCTACCTCCCCGAGGCGCTGCGCAACTACCTGCTGCGGCTCGGCTGGGGCCATGGCGACGACGAGATCATCTCGACCGAGCAGGCGATTCAGTGGTTCGACCTGGACGGCTGCGGCCAGTCGCCCTCGCGCTTCGACTTCGCCAAGCTCGACAACCTCAACGCCCACTACCTGCGCGAGGCCGACGACGCGCGGCTGGCGGCGCTGCTTGCGCCGATGCTGGAGCAGCGGCTGGGCAAGGCGGTCGACGTGCAGGGCCTGGCCCGGGTCCAGCGCGGCATGGGCGGCCTGAAGGCGCGTGCCAAGACCCTGGTCGAGCTCGCGGACAACGCGCTCTTCTACGTGAAGTCGCGCCCCATCGCGCCGGACGAGAAGGCGGCGAAGCTTTTGACGCAAGAGGCGCGGGCGATGCTGGGCAGGCTCCGCGCCGCCTTCGCGGCGGAGGCGGCCTGGGAGGAGAAGGCGCTCGAGGAGGCGGTGCGGCGCTTCGCCGAAGCGGCCGGGCTGGGCCTGGGCAAGGTCGCGCAGCCCTTGCGCGCGGCGCTCACCGGGTCGACCACCTCGCCGGGCATTTTCGAGGTCATGGCGGTGCTAGGGCGCGACGAAGCCCTGGGACGGCTGGACGACCAGGCCGGCTAACATGGCTAACGATTGGCAAGGTTTGTTCACGAATTGCCAATCATTCGCCACATAGACTAATATTGTTGCATCGCAGCGGAAGTAGGGAAGAAGCGCATGGCCGACACCAAGAACGCCACCGTAACGCTGGTCGACAATTCCACGGGCAAGAAGATCGACCTGCCGGTGATCAGCGGTTCGGTCGGCCCCAAGGTCATCGATATCCGCAAGCTCTACGCCGAGACCGGGTATTTCACCTATGACCCCGGCTTCACCTCCACCGGCTCCTGCCAGTCCGCGATCACCTATATCGACGGCGACGAGGGCGTCCTGCTGCATCGCGGCTACGCGATCGAGGATCTGGCCGAGCACTCGGACTTCATGGAGGTCTGCTACCTGCTGCTGCACGGCGAGCTGCCGAGCGGCGCCGAGAAGAAGAAGTTCGTGCACGACATCACCTACCACACGATGGTGCACGAGCAGATGCAGTACCTGATCCGCGGCTTCCGCCGCGACGCGCACCCGATGGCGGTGATGGTCGGCATGGTGGGTGCGCTGTCGGCCTTCTACCACGACTCGACCGACATCAACGATCCGCACCAGCGCATGGTGGCGTCGCACCGGCTGATCGCGAAGATGCCGACGATCGCGGCGATGGCGTTCAAGTATTCGGCGGGGCAGCCCTTCGTCTACCCGCTGAACGACCTGGACTACGCGTCGAACTTCCTGCGCATGTGCTTCGCCGTGCCCTGCGAGGAGTACAAGGTGAACCCGGTGCTGTCGCGCGCGATGGACCGGATCTTCATCCTGCACGCCGACCACGAGCAGAACGCGTCGACCTCCACCGTCCGCCTCTCCGGCTCCTCGGGCGCCAACCCGTTCGCCTGCATCGCCGCCGGCATCGCCAGCCTGTGGGGACCCGCCCATGGCGGCGCCAACGAGGCCGTCTTGAAGATGCTGGGCGAGATCGGCTCCAAGGACCGGGTGCCCGAGTACGTCAAGCGCGCCAAGAGCAAGGACGACAGCTTCCGCCTGATGGGCTTCGGCCACCGGGTCTACAAGAACTACGACCCGCGCGCTGCCGTGATGCGCAAGACCTGCCACGAGGTGCTGGAGGAGCTCGGCGTCCGCAACGAGCCGCTGCTCGACCTGGCGATGGAGCTGGAGCGCATCGCGCTCGAGGACGACTACTTCGTCTCCAAGAAGCTCTACCCGAACGTC
>JAEULC010000034.1 GCA_016792605.1 Rhodospirillales bacterium | reverse complement strand
AAGATGAAGATCGGCAACGAGGACGCGGTGGTCGCCTACGACCCGCAGATCCGCGCCGGCGAGGTGTCGGTGCTGGTCGGCGGCCGCATCCTGGTCCAGGTCGAGGGCCAGAACGTGCAGAACGCCGATCCGATGATCGCGACGATGCGCGGCTGGAACCTGGCCGAGCTGCGCAAGCTGTCCGGCCTCCAGTAGCAGCCCGCCGGCCGCGCGCAGGCGCGGCATTCACTCAGATCCGCGCCCGAGGGCTGCGCGTCTCTATCCGCGCTTGCGCGCGGCGAGCACCGCGTCCTGGAAGATCCGCATCGCGCGGTCGGGCACCTTGTCCTTGTGCACGATGAGGCCGAGCGTGCGCTGGAGCTTGGGCCGGAGCGGCCGCACGATCAGGTCCCGGCTGCGCCATTCCTCCTCCAGCACCGATTCCGGCACGACGGACGCGCCGAGGCCGACCGCGACCATGCGGCTGATGCTGTCGGAGTTGTCGAGCTGCATCGTCGGCCTTAGATGCGCGGCGGCCGGCGCCAGCCAGTCCAGCACCTGCGCCCGGATCGCCGCCGAGGCCGCCTCCAGGATCAGCGTGTGCTCCGCCAGGTGCTCGGGCGTGACGACGCGCGGCAGGTTCTTGGTCCCGAGCGGAAAGATCGCCATCAGCTGCTCGGTGCGCAGCGGGTGGGCGACGACCGAGCGTTCGCGCACCGGCAGGTTGACCAGGCCGAAGTCGATCTCGTCGCGCACGATCCGCGCCATCTGCCCGGCCGTGGTGTCCCAGGTGATCGACAGCTCGATGTTCGGGTGCCGCCGCCTGAGGTTCCGCAGCACCGGCACCAGGTAGTAGTTCAGCGCCGTGGTCGTGGCGCCGATCCTGACCCGGCCCAGCGACCCGTCGCGGTGGCGCTGCATCGCCTCGCTGGCCAGCTTCACGTCGGCGACGATGCGGCGATGGTGCTCGATCAGCTCGCGCCCCGCCGTGGTCGGCGCCGCGCGCTTGCCCAGGCGCTCGACCAGCCGCACGCCGAATCGCTTCTCCAGCTCCTTGATCTGCACGCTGATCGCCGACTGCGACAGGTTCAGCGCCCGGGCCGCCGCGGTGAAGCTCGACCGCTCGATCACGGTTTCGAGAGCCTGGAGCTGGTCGAGATTGATGCTGCGCATGATCGATTCCTTTCATCAATCGCATCGCAATATTGAATTGGATTGATGGGGCGTCAAGCCCTAGGTAGCAGCCCTCGCCGCCCGCCCGGAACTCCCCGCCCGGAACCGATGCGAGCTGCGCCCAACAAGAGATCAGTGGTCATGAAGCTTTTGGCATCGCTCTCGGGTGCGCGGCACCCCTTGCCCTCGGGTGCCCAGCACCCTCTGGCCGAACCGGCGCCGGCGCCGGACCGCGTCGTGCTGGTGCCCTGCTCGGGCAGCTCGGCCAGGCAGTGGCAGGCCCTGCGCGCCGAGCTTGCCGGCTTCACCCCGGTCGCGTTCGAGCTCGCCGGCCATGGCGACCGGCCGGGCTGGCACGGCGCCGGCCCGCTGACGCTGGCGCGCGAGGCGGAGGCGATCGCCGAGGCCTGCCCGGACGGCGCGCCGTTCCATCTCGTCGGCCATTCCTATGGCGGCGCCGTGGCGCTCGACTTCGCGCTGCGCCATCCGCAGCGCCTGCGCTCGCTGACGCTGATCGAGCCGAGCTGCTTCTTCCTGCTGCGGTCGGCCGAGCCCGGGCTGCTGGACGAGATCCACGCCCTGGCCGCGGCAGTCAACCGCGGCGTGCTGTCCGGCGACTATCGCGGCGGCATAAGCACCTTCATCGACTACTGGAGCGGCGCGGGGACCTGGGACGCGCTGGCCGAGGGCCGGCAGGCGCGGTTCGCCGAGCTGGCGCTGCACGTGGCGCATCATTTCGGCGCCCTGCTCGACGCCGAGACCCCGCTCGCGGCCTTCGCGGCGCTGCGGGTGCCGACGCTCGTCCTGTGCGGCACGCGCTCGCCGGCGCCGTCGCGGGCGATCACCCGGCTGCTCGCCGACACGCTGCCGCGCGCGCGCCACCGCACGATCCGGGGCGCGGGCCACATGGGCCCGATCACCCATCCGGCCGACGTCAACGCGCCGATCCTGGAGCACCTGCGCTCCTGGCGCGCGGCGGCCGGCGCGCTTTCGCTTGCGACCGCCCGACATTCCTGACCAGAAAGGACCCCTTGCGATGCTCAACATGGCCGCGCTGCTCTACGGATTCGCCTCCTACGGCGTGTTCCTCGCCACCTTCCTCTACGCCATCGGCTTCGTCACCGGCCTGGTGGTGCCGAAGACGATCGACATCGGCGGGCCGGAGGGCTTCATGCCGCTCGGCGAGACCATCGTCATCAACCTGGCGGTGCTGTCGGTCTTCGCCATCCAGCACAGCGTGATGGCGCGCAAGCCGTTCAAGCGCTGGTTCACGCGGTTCATCCCCGCGACGATCGAGCGCAGCACCTACGTGCTGCTCGCCAGCCTGGCCCTCATGCTGGTGCTGTGGCAGTGGCGCCCGATCCCGACCATCGTCTGGGAGGTGGGCGGTCCGGCGGGCACGGCGCTCATGGTCCTGTCGCTCGCGGGCTTCGGCGTGGTGCTGCTCAGCACCTTCCTGATCAACCATTTCGAGCTGTTCGGGCTGCAGCAGGTGGTGCTGAACCTGATGGGCCGGCAGGCGGTGGAGCAGAAATTCCGCACGCCGATGCTCTACAAAGCCGTGCGCCACCCGCTCTACCTGGGCTTCGTCATCGCCTTCTGGGCCGCGCCGGTCATGACCGCCGGGCACCTGCTGTTCTCGATCGTCACCACCGCCTACATCCTGGTCGGGATCGTGCTCGAGGAGCGCGACCTGATCGCGGCCTTCGGCGACGAGTACCGCCGCTATCGCCAGCAGGTCTCGGCGCTGATCCCGTTCTGGGGCAAGTCGTCCTAGCAGCAGCGGGCCGGGCCGCCGCGGTAGCTCCCTAACCGCCCGGCGGCTTGGCCGGTCTCCCCGGTCGGCAGCGGCCCTCCCGCCGCTTGCCGGCCGGCAGGGGCTCTGGCGTCGCGCTAGCGCGCCAGCGTCGCCAGCAGCGCTAGATTGACCATCAGCGCCAGCAGCAGCTTAATGGCGACCACGAGCCCGGCCTGAAGCAGGATTTCCCCGCATCCCGGATTTCCGCCCGACCCTTCGTCGCGCCATGCCCCCCGGTCCGCGGAAAAAACCGCGGGGAGCGAGGGCGGGATCGGTGTCTCGTGCAGGGGACCGCGCATGAACGGATCTTCGCGATCGGCGCATCAGCGTTCCAGGCGGAAGCCATGGCCTGCCCATAAACGCGGCATCAAGACAGGCACTGGAAACCGATCCTGTCCTTTGCCATAGTTCGCGCCCATGGGAGACCGATTCCGCGCCCGGCGCCATCCGCTGGCCTATCGCTACGACGATACGCCTACGCTGCCGTCCTTCCTGTTCGACCCGAAGACCGGCAGGTTCATCGGCTTCGGCCACAACAACCCGCCGCCCGAGTTCACCACCTGGTCCAAGGTGTGCTGGACCAAGGCGCACCAGAAGGCCTGGAAGAACCCGCCGATCGAGGTCATCCGCCTGCGCGTCGCCCGCGCCAGGGAACTCGGCATGACCTACAAGGAATACACGGCGGTGATCCTCGACCGCGGCGTGTATCTGTAGCGGTCGGTCGGCCTGCCACTAGTCGAAGTCGTAGGCGCCTTCCTTCAGCGTGAACTCGACGCAGTCGTTGATATGCGTGCGCAGGATGGCGCAGGCCTGGTCGGCGTCGCGGGCCATGGCGCAGTCGAGCAGCGCGCGGTGCTCGTCGTCGGCGACCTGGCCGCGGTAGATGCCAGCGATCATCAGGTAGCGCAGGTACTTGTCGTAGATCGGCGCGTAGGCCTGGGTCAGCGTGTCCGAGCCGCAGGCCGCGATCAGCGCCTGGTGGAACTCGCGGTCGTAGCGCTTCCACGACCCGGATTCGCCGAGATCGCCCTTTTGCAGCCGGCGCTCGGCCTGCACCAGCTTGTGGTGCGCCGCGACGACGCGCGCCTCCCAGTCCATGTCGCCGTTCTGGAACGACAGGCGCAGCGCGTGCTGCTCCAGGAGCAGCCGCAGCGCCGCCAGCTCGCGCAGGTTCCGGGCCGAGACGGGGGCCACGGCGAAGCCGCGCTGCCCCTCGGCGACGACCAGCCCCTCGGCGGCCAGCCGGCTCAGGAGCTCGCGCAGCGTGCTGACCGACGCGCCATAGCGCGCGCGCAGCCGGTCGAGCCGCAGCCGGTCGTCGGGCAGGAGGACGCCGAGCACGATGTCCGCCCGGATCCGCCGGTAGGTCGCTTCCCCGACCGACTCGTTCCCAATCGGCTCGCTGTCTTGCGTCCTGGTCAGCATGGTGCTGTTCAACCTGCCTTCTCCGTGCCGGTCAAGCGGCTCGCCCGGGAGCGTGCGGGCCGTCTAGTTATCATAGCAAACAAAAAATCTCCTATGAAACAGGAATCATATATTGATTTCTGCAACGCCTGACGTGAAAGTCGGGCGATTGGCGCATTCCGAATGGAAGCGCAGGCACAAGGGAGGAGACCAATGGCCACCGACATGAACCGCCGCGCGCTTTTGGGCGCGACCGCTGGCGCTGCCGCCGTCGCCGCGACGGGCACCGCCTTCGCGCCTGCGACCGTCCTGGCGCAGGCCAAGCTCAAGATGCGGTTCAGCTGCGCCTTCGGCGAGACCGACCTGCGCGCTGAGGGCTACAAGGCGCTCGCCGCGGCGATGAAGGACGACTTCGACTTCGAGCCGTACTGGGGCAACACGCTGTTCAAGCAGGGCACCGAGCTCGTCGCGCTGCAGCGCGAGAACCTGGAGCTGTGCAACCTGGCCCCGGCCGACATCTCCAAACAGATCCCGGCGTGGTCGATGATGACCTCGGCCTACCTGTTCCGCGACTACGACCACCTGAACAAGACCTTCAAGAGCGACGTCGGCAAGGACTTCATCAAGATGGCGCGCGACCAGCTCGGCATCGAGCTGATCCGCCCGGTCTATTTCGGCGCGCGCCAGGTGAACCTGAAGCCGACGAAGAAGATCAACACGCCGGCCGACATGGCGGGGATCAAGCTGCGCATGCCGCCGGGCGAGTTCTGGCAGTTCCTCGGCGAATCGATCGGCGCCAATCCCACGCCGGTGGCCTATGCCGAGCTCTATACCGCGCTGCAGGCCGGCGCGGTCGACGGCCAGGACAACCCGCTGGTCGCCGGACGGACGATGAAGTTCTACGAGGTGACGTCGCAGTTCGTGCTCACCAGCCACGTGATCGGCTACGACATGCTGGCGGTGTCGAAGAAGGCCTGGGAGGCCATGGGCCCTTACAAGCAGGCCAAGCTGCGCACCGAGGCGGACAAGATCTTCGACGCCAACGCCGCCAAGTACGACGCGCAGGAGAAGGAAGCGATCGAGTTCTTCAAGAAGGAAGGCAAGCAGGTCTACACGCCCGACCAGAACGCTTTCCGTAGCCATGCGCAGAAGAAGTACCTCGACAAGTACGCCGCCGAATGGCCGAAGGGCGCGCTCGAGAAGGTCAACGCGGTCAAGTAGTCTGGCGACGCGGGCTTGCTGAAGGGAGCGGCCGCCGACTGCCGGTGGCCGCTCTTCGTTCGCGTGAGGGGCATGAGGCGCGACCATGACGTGGGATAGGCTGGTCGACCGGGCGCGCTGGCTGCGCCGGCGGGCGGAGAATGTCTGCGCCGCCCTGCTGCTGGTGATGTTCCTCTGCTTCGTGCTGCAGATCGTCGCGCGCTACGTCTTCAACTACCCGCTCGGCTGGACCGAGGAGGTCAGCGTGCTGGCCTGGATCTGGTGCACGCTGTGGGGCGCCGTCTTCGTGCTGCGCGAGCGCGACGAGGTGCGCTTCGACATCATCTACAGCGCGTCCAGCCGGAAGACCCGCCGGGTGTTCACCATCGTCACGGGGATCGCGATCATCGTCCTGTTCGGCATCGCGCTGCCGGCGGTCGTCAGCTACATCACCTTCCTCAAGGTCGAGCGCTCGGCCTACCTGCGCATCCGCCTCGACTACCTCTACTCGATCTACATTATCTTCGCGATCGGCGTGATCGTGCGCTACGGGGCGCTGACCTGGCGCGCCATCCGCGGCCATCCGCCGGACATCGAGATCGGGGCGGGCTCCGCGCTGTGACCAGCCCCTTCGCCTTCTGCCTCTATGCCATCCTCGGCCTCGGCCTGCTCGGCCTGCCGATCGGCTATTCGATGATCGCGGGCTCGATCCTCTATTTGCTGCTCGCGGGCCTCGACCTCGGCACCTCGGCCGAGCAGATCCTGAACGGGCTCTACAACAGCTACGTGCTGCTCGCCGTGCCGCTGTTCCTGTTCTCGGCCGAACTCATGAATGTCAGCCGGATGACCGACCGCCTGCTGCGCTTCTGCGACATGCTGGTGGGCCGGTTCCGCGGCGGCCTCGCCCACGTCAACATCGCGCAGAGCATCATCTTCGCCGGCATGTCGGGCTCGGCGATCGCCGACCTGGCGGCGACGGGGCGCATCTCGATCGACATGATGACGCGCAACAACCGCTATCCCTTGAGCTATGCCGCTGCGATCACCGCGGCGTCGGCGGTGATCGGGCCGATCATCCCGCCCTCGATCCCGATGGTGCTCTACGCGCTCGTGTCCGACACCTCGGTAGGCTACCTGTTCATCGGCGGCATCATCCCCGGCCTCTTGATGGCCGCGGCGCAGATGGCGATCAACACCTGGATGGCGCACCGCCACGACTTCCCGGTCGAGCCGCCGATCCCCTTGCGCGAATGGCCCGGCATCACCGCCACGGCGATGCCGGCGCTCTTGATGCCGGTGATCCTCTTGGGCGGCATCTACAGCGGCGTGATGACGCCGACCGAGGCCGCGGCGGTCGCGGCGGCCTACGCCTTCCTGGTCGCCGCGGTCTGGTACCGCAACATTTCGTTCGCCGATGCCTATGCGGCGGTGCTGAACAGCGCGCGCTCGACCTCGGCGATCGGCATGCTGATCGCCGGCGCGCTGGTGTTCAACTACGTGGTGACGATCGAGCAGATCCCGGAGGCCGTGCGCCGCCTCATGGCCGGATACGAGCTGTCACCGCTCGTCTTCCTGGTCGCGGTCAACGTCATCCTGCTGGTGCTGGGCTGCCTGCTGGAGGGCAGCACCATCATCCTGGTGATCCTGCCGGTGCTGGTGCCCACCGCCAAGGCGCTGGGCATTGACCTGGTGCATTTCGGCGTGATGGCCGTGTTCAACATCATGATCGGCCTGATCACGCCGCCCTACGGGCTCCTGCTGTTCATCACCTCGGCGATCTCCGGCGCGCCGTTGCGCGTCATCATCCGCGACACGACACCGTTCGTGCTGGCGATGATCGTGGCGCTCGGCATCATCACCTTCTTCCCCGAGACCGTGCTGTGGCTGCCGCGGCTCACGGGCTACAAGGGCTGACAAGGACTTGAGGTCATGACGACAAAGCCGATCTACATCCTGAACGGACCCAACCTGAACCGGCTCGGCACGCGCGAGCCCGAGATCTACGGCAAGACGACGCTGGCCGAGGTCGAGGCGATGTGCCGCGCCGAGGCCGGCGCCGGGCCGGTCGAGTTCCGCCAGACCAACAGCGAGACGCAGCTCATCGACTGGGTGCACGAGGCGATCGACCGGGGGGCCGGGATCATCATCAACCCGGCCGCCTACACCTTCACCTCGCTGGCGCTGCTCGACGCCTTGAAGATGTTTCCCGGCCCGATCGTCGAGCTGCACATCTCCAACATCCACAAGCGCGAGCCGATGTACCACCACTCCCTGGTGTCGAAGACGGCGACCGCCGTGATCGCGGGCCTGGGCGCCAAGGGCTACGTCGTGGCGCTCCGGGCGATGCGCGACCTCCTGGCCTAGGCTTTCCGCGCAAAGGAAAAGGGCCGCTCCAACCGGAGCGGCCCTTCCCTTGTCTGGCCTCGGCCGGTCGCCGAGGGACCCTGTCGTCAGGCGTCAGCGATCGCCCTTGCGCGAGGCGGTGACAACCCAGGTCCCGGAAACCGGCCAAGCGTGACAATGAGACACTGGATCACCTCCTTCCATAAAGTTGAAACCAGCCCCCAATATGAGGGCAGGCGGCTTCGACCACAAGGGGGAGGCCTCAGCCCTTCTCGACGGCACCGCCGCTCTCGGCCCAGTCCTTGAAGGCGCCGAGGTTGTAAACTTGGGTGTAGCCCATGTCCTTCAGCGTCTTGCCGCCGAGCGCCGAGCGGCCGCCCGAGGCGCAGTAGAGGATCACGGGCTTGGCCTTGTCGAACTTCTTGTCGTGGGAGGGCGACTCGGGGTCGGCGCGGAACTCCAGCATGCCGCGCGACACATGCACGGCGCCGGCGACCTTGCCGCTCGCTGCCACCTCGGTTCCGTCGCGCACGTCGACCACCAGCGCGTCGCCCCGGGCGATCATCGCCTTGGCCTCGGCCACGGTGACCTTCGGCACGGCGGCGTTGGCGGCTTCCATCAGCTGTTTCACGCTCGTGGGCATGTCGGATCCTCCTGGGTTCAGACGATGGGGTGCGTCGAAATATAGCGCAGGGCAAAGGACGCCAGCGACACGGCCTGGGCGCCCAGCAGCATGCCGGCCAGGCACAGAGCCCAGACCACCAGCCCGCCGATCGCGAGCCGGGCGGGCGTGTAGCCTTCCTGGCGCTCGATCATGCGCGCGCCCGCTTCCAGGGTTTCGCGGACGACGCGGCCAGCCGGACCGAAGAACGCCGAGACATCGAAGACGCTGTGCATGGCTCCTGCTCCTGCCGCGGACGCGCTTGGCGCCGGCGCAAGTTTCTTGCACCGACGTGACCGCCTGCGGGCATGGTCGTGATCGGCCGGGAGCAATAGTCGGCCTTGGCCCGGCGCGCCAACGACTTCTGTTTATCAAATGGATGAATTGGGTTCATGGGTGTGCCACCCTTGACTTAAATCAATGTGTGGGATTGCCGACCGTCATAAATAGTTAACTGACTGCAATTCTCGGCGCCGATGCGGCCGGGTAAACAATGGGAGGGTTCATCCAATGCCAGCCGCGACGATCCGCACGACCGAGGAACGCGAGGCCGCCGGCAAGGCGCTGCGCGACAAGTGCTCGCGGCCGTCGCACGGCAAGGTGGTCCTCGGCCAGGGCAACAAGCGCGATGTCGTCGCCCTGATCAAGGCGTCGAACGCGGACCGGCTGGAAAACCTGGTCCCGATCCGCCACGGGCGCATGGCGCAGTCGCCCTTCGCGTTCTTCCGCGGCACGGCGGCGATCCAGGCCCATGACCTCGCCGGCACGCCGGCGAGCGGCATCAACGTCCAGGCCTGCGGCGACTGCCACCTGATGAACTTCGGCGGCTTCGCCACGCCCGAGCGCAACCTGGTCTTCGACATCAACGATTTCGACGAGACCCTGCCGGCGCCGTTCGAATGGGACGTGAAGCGCCTGGCCGCGAGCTTCGTCGTCGCCGGTCGCTATCTCGGATTCCGGCCCGACCAGGTGCGGGACCTGGCGGTCCTGGTCGCGGAGTCCTACCGGGAGTCCATGCGCAAGCGCGCGGGCAGCGGCGTCATGGAGGCCTGGTACTCGCGGATCACGATGGAGGACGTCAAGGAGATCGGCGGCGGCAGCGCAGAGGTCAAAGCCCGG